>JAYUWQ010000645.1:0-9605 GCA_043753485.1 bacterium | reverse complement strand
ATGGCCTGGACCCTGACCGTGACCCCGCCGTCCGCCTCGCCTGGCTCGAACGCCTCCAAGCCTTCGCGGAAAAACTCCCGCCCGCCTTCAACACCATCACGGCCTCCGTCCTCTTCCAGCGGCTGGCCTTCGACCTCAAACAAAACACCCCCGACGCCGCCCGTCTGGTTGCCTATCTAAAACTCCCCCGCCCCGTCCCCTACCTCAACCCCCTCTTCAGGGAACGTCAGGATCTTTTCAGGAACCAGGCCGATCTCAGCACCGACCTCACCGCCCTGACCGGACAGGGTCCTATCACCGACGACACCGCCCTCGTCCGGCGCACCTTGCTGATCCTTCTCGCCAAAAACCCGGACCCCGGCGCGTTCCAGCCCTGGCTCGAAGCCAGCTTCCTCAATGCCCTGCTCGCTGAAGCCCAGCTCACCACCAAACCGGCCACTGCCGATCAGTTCACCGCCCTCCTCCCGCCCGCCGCCCTCCAGCAACTACGCACCCGCACCGACCTTGAGTTTGACCCCGGCTGCCGTGAAACCTGGCTGCCCGAAGACGAAGTCACCCTTGATCTCCAACTCAAAAACATCCCCCGCCTGCTGGTCAAAGTCTTCGAGATCAACACCGAGAACGTCCACCGCAGCACCGGCCGGCAGGTCAATACCGATCTTGATCTCGACGGCCTCGTCGCCAACCGGGAAAGTAGTCAGGATTACGACAGTCCGCCGCTCCAGCGCGTCCGCCGCACCTTCAAATTCCCTGAACTGAACGGCAAGCGCGGCGTCTGGATCATCGAATTCATCGGCGGCGGCAAATCCAGCCGCGCTCTCGTCAGGAAAGGCGGACTCACCGTCCTCCCCATCCAGACCGGAGCCGGCACCCGCCTCACCATTCTCGACGAAAAATCCGCCCCCGTCCCCACCGCCGACGCCCTGCTGGGCAGCCAGCGTTTCCCCGCCGATGCCCAGGGCCACATCATCCTCCCCTTCTCCACCACCCCTGGCGAACAAAACGTCATCATCCACGACGGCTCCGGTTTCACCACCCTCGAATCCATCACCCTCCAAGGTGAAACCTACACCCTGAGCGCCGGCCTCCACGTCCCCCGCGAGTCCCTCCTCCCCGGCCGCACCGCCACCGCCCTGCTCCGCCCCGCCCTGCTCTGCAACGGCCGCCCCACCACCCTGACTGCCCTCGAAAACCCCAAACTCACCCTCACCGCCACCACCCTCGAAGGCATCCCCTCCACCACCGTCTTCCCCCTCAAAGATCTCAGCCCCGACCAGGAAACCACTGTCTCCTTCCAAGTCCCCGACCGGCTCGAAAACCTTAGCTTTACCTTCTCCGGAGAAGTTAAAAGCCTCCTCACCAGCCAACCCATCCAAGTCTCAGCGAATCACTTTATCAACCTCAGCGGCATTACCCGGAGCACCCACATCAGCGACCTTCAACTCACGCCCGGCCAAGACGGCTGGACCTTGTCAGAACTCGGCCGCACCGGCGAGCCCCTCGCCGACCGTCAGCTCAATCTCACGGCCACTCATTGGGATTTCACCACGCCCATCGTCATCTCCCTGCGCACCGGCGAAACCGGTTCCACCAGTCTCGGTCTCCTCCCAGGCCTGACCGCTCTGGCCGTCAACAACTCAGCCGGACTAGACCGGGTCTTTCCGCTGCCCCGCGACAACGCCAGCCTGCCTGCCGAAGTCCACGCCGCCACCGGCGAAACCATTCGCCTTGCGTGGCCGTGGGCAGTACCAGCCGCCGCCGACCCCGTAGCCAGGCCTTCCAGGCCTGTCCTCACTCTCCTCGAAACACGCAACAACCAGAACATCCGCAGCATCACCGAAGGCATCACCTTCAAAAGCGGCTTCGTGGAAATCACCGGCCTGCCTGCTGGCACCTACTCCCTCTTCATTGAGGAAAAGCATAACCTTATTACCCTCCGCGTGGCCGACGGAAAGGCCATCGACGGCCATCTGCTGAATCCCTCCCAAACGCTCGAACTCTCCGGCCTCAAGCCGGTCGCCATCACCGGCCTGACGCCCGGAAAAATCAACCCCATGGACGCCACTGCTCCCGTCGATGCCATTACCATCAACGTGGCCAATGCCGACCCCACCACCCGCGTCCACGTCCTCGTCAGCCGCTTCCTTCCCGAATTCAACGCCTTCCCGCCGCTGGCTGACAACTCCCTGCCTGCACCAGGTTATTCCCTCAACCCTTTCCGCCCCAGTCTCTATCAATCCTCCCGCACCATCGGCGAGGAATACCGTTATGTCCTGGAACGTCAGGGCCTGAAATCCTTCGCCGGCAATCTCCTGCCCCGCCCCGGTCTGCTGCTGAACCCGTGGGCCATCGCTGATACCATTACTGAAAAGCAGGAAGCTGCCGAAGGCGAAGCGCCTGAGGCCATGGTGGCCGAAAAGAAAAGCGAGCTTCTTTCATTCAGGAAACCTTCCAGCGCAAAAAGTAACTTCGCTATGGACGCTGCGACTGCTGCCGCAGGTGATGAATTAGGCGCAGTTGCAACAGATGGAGGCGCTCCCCCGGTTTCCCCAGACCTCTCCTTCCTCGCCCAGCCCGGAGTCACCGCCTTTAATCTCAAACCCGACGCCAACGGCAATGTCCATATCGTCACCGCCGCCCTGGGGCACGGCCAGTTCCTCCGGGTGATCGCTTTGTCAGGCGACTCCGCCGCGGTGCGGGATTTCACCCTGCCTGACAAACCGCTCCAAATCCGCGATCTCCGCCTCGCCAAAGGCCTCGACCCCGCCGGCCACTTCACCCAGCAAAACGCCGTCACCGTCTTGGAAAAGGACGTTCCCTTCAGCCTGAAGGACGCCCTCAGTTCGCGTTTCCAGACCTACGGCAACCTCAACAGCGCCTGGGACCTGCTTTACAACTTGAGCAAAAACCCCACGCTGGCCGAGTTCGCCTTCCTCCGCACCTGGCCCAGCCTCGACGATGCCGCCAAGCGCACCCTTTACAGCAAATACGCCTGCCACGAACTCAGCTTCTTCCTCTCGCGCAAAGACCCCGCCTTCTTCAAAACCGTCATTCTCCCCTTCCTCGCCAACAAACGGGACCAAACCTTCCTCGACCACTACCTGTTGGATCAAAACCTTGATGCCTGGCGCGATCTGCCCCGTTATACGCAACTGAACACCGCCGAAAAACTGCTCTTCGCCCGAGCCTGGGACAAGACGCATCTAAAGCTGGAAGTGTCCAATCTCACCGCCGCCTCCCGCGACCTCACCGATTTTCTGAACACCATTCCCCGCGATCCCGCCAAGGAAATATTCTGGTTTGAAAGTGCCCTGGGAGGTCGTGCCCTCGGCAAGGATGGGTACGAAAATGCAGAGGAGTTTTCGGATTTGAACCGCCCCGCTAACGATTCTCCCAATGCACCCATCGATCGCTTCGGCCTAGGAGGCATTCCTGCGGTCCCTGCCGCGGCAGGCATGCCTGCACCCGCTCCCGCCGCCCTTCCCGAACTAGCCGTCAAGCTGCAAGCCGTGGAGGCCTACGATTTGAAAGATACAGCTGCAATGGGCCGCAGACGTGGCCTTGCTGAAAGCGAATCCCTCCTCCGCCAGGTGGCCAAACAAAAAGCCCTCTACCGCCAGACCGAACTCACCAAGGAATGGGCTGAGAACAACTATTGGAAACTCCCCATCGCGGAACAGAACGCCGGTCGGATCCAGCCCAACCGTTTCTGGAAGGACTACGCCCTCTGGGACGGCCAGACGCCTTTCCTTTCCGCCAACCTGAGCGAAGCCGCCAACAGTTTTCCCGAAATCATGCTGGCCCTGGCGGTGTTGGATCTCCCCCTCGAAGCCGACGCCAAGCCGGCCAAGTCCGAACTGAAAGACGGTGTTCTCACCCTGACCCCTTCCGCCCGCAGTCTGCTGTTCCATCAGGAAATCAAAGCCGCGGAACTGGACCAGGACGGCCCGCCATTGCTGGTCAGCCAGAACTTCTACCGCGAAGACGACCGCTACCTGGAGGAGAACGGGGAAAAATCCGACAAGTTTGTCAGCGGCGAATTCCTCACCGGCACCGTTTATGGCTGCCAGATCGTGGTCACCAATCCCGGCTCCGCCCGCCGCAAATTGGAGGTGCTGTTCCAAATCCCCACCGGCTCCCTGCCCGTGCAGCAAACCCGCATCACCCAATCCATCCCGGTGCAGCTGGACGCCTTCCACACCCAGACGCTCGACTTCCTCTTTTACTTCCCGAAACCCGGCGAATTCGCCCACTACCCGGTTCACGTCAGCCGCGACGGCAAAGTCGCCGCCTCCGCCACTCCCGCCACCTTCAAGGTCGTCGATACCCTCACCACGCTGGACAAGGGCTCCTGGGATTACCTCAGCCAGCAGGGCACTGCAGAGGAAGTCCTCGCCTATCTTGACCAGCACAATCTGCATCAGACCAACCTCGACCGCATCGCCTGGCGTCTCAAGGATGGCGCCTTCTACGGCAAACTCACGGCTCTCCTCCGCAGCCGGAAACACTACCAGGAAACCGTCTTCAGCTACAGCCTGCTCCACAACGATCTCCCCGTCCTGCGGGATTACCTCGCCTCCCAGGGCAACCTGCCGGAGGAGCCCCTCGATTCCCCGATTCTTACCATCAATCCCATCGAGCAAAAGTCCTTCCAGTGGCTGGAATACAGCCCGTTGGTCAATGCCCGGGCCCATCAACTGGGAGGCGACCGCGTCATCCTGAATGACAAGTTCCGCACCCAATACGGCGCCTTCCTCCACCTCCTCAGCTACCGCCCGGCCTTCACCGATGCCGAACGTCTCGGTCTCACCGCCGTGCTGCTCCTGCAGGACCGCCTCGACGAGGCCTCGGCCTGGTTCAGCAAGGTGGATCCTGCCAAAATCTACGAGCGCCTGCAGTATGACTACCTTCAGGCCTGGCTCGCCTTCAGCGCCGAGGACCTGCCCACCGCCCGCCGTATCGCCACCGCCCGCACCAGCACCCCGCTGCCGGATCATTGGCTGGCAAAATTCAAGGAACTCAGCGCCCAGTTGGATGAAATCGATGGCAAAGCCCCGGCCGCCCCGCGTCCGGAAGACCGCGATGCCACCCAGGACCGCCTCGCCGCCGCCGAGCCACAATTCGCCGTGAAGGTCGAAGGCAAAGCTGTCATCCTCGATTTCCGGAACCTCACCGAAGTCACGGTGAACTACTATCCGATGGACCCCGAGTTCCTCTTCAGCGCCAATCCGTTTGTCGGTCAGGACACCAGCCGCTTCCGCAGCATCCGTCCCAACCAGACCGAGCGTCTCACCCTCGCCCGCGGCAAAACCACCCACACCTTCCCCCTGCCCGCTGCCTGGCAAAACACCAATGTGCTGGTGGAAATCACCGCCGCCGGGCAGACCAAGGCTGTGGCCTCCTACGCCAACCAGCTCGACGTCCAGATCAGCGAAAACTACGGTCAGCTCCAGGTCCGCCATGCCGGCGACCAACGCCCGCTGCCCCGCACCTACGTCAAGGTCTTCGCCGAGATCGACGGGAAACCCATCTTCTACAAGGATGGCTACACCGACCTGCGCGGGAAATTCGACTACACCAGCCTGAGCACGGCCGATCTGGATAAAACCACCCGCTTCAGCCTGCTAATCCTCACGCCCGACCACGGCGCCACCGTCCGCGAAGCCAAACCGCCGGCGCGCTAGAAGGCCTCCGGTTGCTCAGGGCTGATCCTTCCGGAGTGAAAACGGGATAAATCAGCCCCCCTGCGGGAGGCCAGCGGCAGCGCAAGTTGTGCCGCCGGTGACTTCTTCTCTTGCACCGCCCCCGCCTCTGCCCTCTTTAAACTCCCATGAAGTTCATCTTTTTCACGGGCGGAGTGGTTAGTTCATTGGGCAAGGGGTTGACGGCGGCGTCGCTGGGCACCCTGCTGGAGTTGCGGGGGCTGAAGGTCATCATGCAGAAATTCGACCCGTATCTGAACGTGGATCCGGGCACCATGAGTCCGTTCCAGCATGGGGAAGTCTACGTGCTCGACGACGGGGCCGAGACCGACCTTGACTTGGGGCATTACGAGCGTTTCACCCACTCCAACCTCAGCAAACTCAACAACCTGACCAGTGGCCAGGTTTACCTGAACGTGATCGAGAAGGAGCGCATGGGGGAATACCAGGGCAAGACGGTGCAGGTGATTCCGCACATCACGGATGAAATCAAAAACCGCATCCGGGAAGCCGCCGCGGCCAGCAAAGCCGACGTGATCATCACCGAAATCGGCGGCACCACCGGCGACATCGAAGGCCTGCCCTTCCTCGAAGCGATCCGCCAATTCATGCATGAGGAAGGCAATGAAAACTGCCTGTTTGTCCACGTCACCCTGGTGCCTTACATCCGCGCCGCGGGGGAACTGAAGACCAAACCCACCCAGCAATCGGTGGCCAAATTGCGGGAAATCGGGATTCAGCCGCACGTGGTGGTCTGCCGCACCGAGGATCATCCCCTGGAGCAGGAAGTCCGGGAAAAAATCTCCCTCTTCTGCAACGTGCCGCTCAAAGCCGTGATCGAGGCCCGCGATGTCAAATCGTCCATCTATGAGCTGCCGCTCATGATTTACCGCGAGAAGTTCGACGCCCTTGCCTGCGAGATGCTGCACCTGCATACCCGCGAACCCGACCTGACCGAATGGAAGAATTTTGTGAACCGGGTCATCAATCCGACCCGCAGCGTGCGGATTGCGGTGGTCGGGAAATACATCGAACTCCAGGACGCCTATAAGAGCGTTTATGAAGCGCTGACCCACGCGGGGGCGGCCCACGATTGTGAAGTGCGGCTGGTCCGGTTGGATGCCGAGGATTTGGAGCATGAAAACCCGAAACAGTTTCCGCCAGACATTCAGGGGCTGCTCATTCCGGGGGGCTTTGGCGACCGGGGCATCGAAGGCAAAATCATTGCCGCCACCTACGCCCGCGAAAACCGTATCCCCTACCTCGGCCTCTGTCTGGGAATGCAGATCGCCACCATCGAATTTGCCCGGAACGTCTGCGGCATGGAGAAGGCGAACAGCACCGAATTTGATGAAAATGGCCCGGACCCGGTGATTTGTCTGATGGACGAACAAAAGGACGTGGTGGCCCTCGGGGCCTCCATGCGTCTGGGCACTTGGAAAGCCACCCTGAAATCCGGCAGCCTTGCCCACCGGCTGTATGGCGCCGACGAAATCAGCGAGCGCCACCGCCACCGTTACGAATTCAACAATGACTACCGCGAGCGGCTCGAAGCCGCCGGTCTGAGCATCTCCGGCACCAGTCCAGACGGCGAGCTGGTGGAAATCGTGGAAGTCCCCGGCCATCCTTTCTTCATCGCTTCCCAATTCCATCCGGAATTCCTGTCCAAGCCGAATCATCCGCATCCCTTGTTTGCCGGATTCATCGAAGCGGCGCTGAACATGAAAAAATAGGCCGGGCCGTCAGGCGGGATTTCATCACTCCAGCCTTGCTCCCCCCGCGGTTTCTTCCGGGAGCGAGGATCGAAACCGGCTTCCACCGGGAAGCAGGAGCGGTTGCGCCGCCAGGTTTCTCCCCTTGTTGCGGGGGAGCGGCATGATACAGCCGGAATCCCCCTGATATCGTCCCCCGGATCCTGCCCATGGAATTGAACTACACGCAACGCCTGCTGATGCAAAGCCTGGCCGTCCTGACGGTGCTGCGCTGGATCATGGCAGGACTGCACGATATCAGCCCGGAGGAGGCGCAGATGATGGAGGCGATCCGGCATCCGGCGGTGGTGGGAATTGGTGGCGGACAACTCACCGCCTGGTTCGCCGGCATCGGCACCGTATTTCTGGGGGACACCGCCCTCGGGGTGCGTTTCCTCGCGCCTCTGCTGGTCGCCGGGGCCAGTTGGATGCTCTACCGCCTGGCGCGGTCGCTGACGGGGGAGAAAACAGCCGGCTGGACCGTGGCGCTCTTCAATCTGACTCCGATGGTGAATCTCGCCGCCGTGCAGATGCGCCCGGAAACGCCCGGCGTCTTTTTTCTGATCGCGGGGTTGGTGGCGGTCTGGCGCGGCCTGCGGCGGGCCTCCCCGTGGGATTGGCACTGGCCGCTCGCCGGCATGTTGTTCGGCGCCGGGTTTTTATGTTGGTATGGGGCGGTTTGGGGCGTGGCCGGCACCCTGCTGCTGCTGGCCGGTTCCCGCCGCTGGCGCGGGTTTTTATGGCGCCCCGGGCCTTGGCTGATGCTGGCCGACTTCGCCCTGTTTCTCTGGCCCCTGCTGGACTGGAACCGCTCCCACGCCTGGGTGGGATACTATCAATGGCGGGATCGTCTCTTTCCCCCGCAGGAAACGCTGCACTGGGCCGCGCCGCTGTCCCTCCTCGGGCAATGGCTGATGCTGGTGAGTCCGGTCATGCTGGGGGCCATGGGCTGGGCGCTCTGGCGGGCCGTCCGGGGCTGGCGCACCCATGACGCCGCACGCTTCATCGCGGCTTATGCCGTGCCCCCATTGATCGCCGCCTTTGTGATTTCGCTCCTGGCCGGAGCCCGGGCGGCATGGCTGGCCCCCGCCCTGCCTGCGCTCTGCCTCGCATTGCCCTGGGCATGGGAAAACCATATCACTCATCTGCCGCTGAAAAACCACCTCCAGTGGTTCTGCATCCTGCCGGCCCTCATCCTGACGCCCCTTATCCTCGATACCGATCTCCTGCGCCATGCCGGCCTCCCGCTGTCCTATGAACGCGACCGTTCCCGCGATTGGCGCGGCTGGCAGACCACCGCCCGGGAAGCAGCCCACGTGATCACCGAAACCGCGCCTCAGGCTCCCGGTGGCTTATTTCTGATCGCCTCGGATGAGCGCTTGGCCTCGATCCTGAATTTTCATCTGCCCGCCTCCCTGCCGGTCCTGCGTCCCACCGTGCGTCATCCCACGGTGCAGATTGCCGCCAGTCCGTTGCCGGAGAGCGACTATCATTTTTGGCCCGGATACAGTTCCGTGGCCGGGGACCGCAGCGCCTACCAGGGGCTCACGGCCTTGTATTTTACGACCTCCACCGCCACGGAGGCGCCCGCGGGCCTGCGCGGTTCCTTCCGCGAGGTGCGTCCCCTCACCATTTTCGATACCATGCAGCGCGGCCTGCCCCTGCGCCGCCTCAAAGTTTTTGTCTGCCAAGGCTATCAGCCTGCTTTATAAGATCCGGTTTCTGCCTTCGATTGCCCGGGTTCAGCGTTTTACGTCCGTCCTCCCTCTGTCATTCTCCGCCGTTCATCCGCCATGCCTACCCTCTCGCTCATCATCCCACTCTACAATGAGGAAGGCAACGTCGCTGACCTCGTGCGCGAAATCACCGCCGCTCTGCCGGGCGAGGATTTGGAACTGATTCTGGTCGACGATTGCTCCACGGATGCCACCGTGGCCAACATCCCCCATGACTCCTTTATCCGCGTGTTGGAATTCAGGGAAAACCGGGGACAATCCGCGGCCATGCACGCCGGCATCATGGCCGCCACGGCTCCGGTGATTGCCCTGCTGGATGGCGACCTGCAAAATGATCCCAAGGACATTCCGGCCATGTTGGCCAGGCTGGCGGAAGGCTATGACCTCGTCTGCGGCTACCGCGCCAAACGCAAGGA
>JAYUWQ010000644.1:0-3660 GCA_043753485.1 bacterium | reverse complement strand
GGCGCTCATCCCATCCCACGCGGGGATTTCCGCAGGCCGCGGCGTGAGCTTGGTCTCTGCGGGAACGACTCCCAGTTTCTTTTGACGCTCGAACGTTTCCTCGCGCAGCTTATCCCAGCCGCCGTTGAACTGGCCTTTATACTTCGCGATCCACTCCTTCGGCGCGTGATGCGGGGCATGGGTCGCGCCGGGGGCGAAATACATATAGAAAGGCTTGTCCGGCGTCAGCGAATGCTGCGCACCCATCCAGTTGACCGCCTGATTGGTCATATCCTCCGTAAAATGGTAGGTCGGAGTTTGCTGATACTCGACGCGCGTCACCCCGTCGAAAATGGCCGGCGCCCACATGTTTGTCTCACCGCCGATGAAGCCATAGAACTTGTCGAAGCCCGAACCCGTCGGCCAGCGCTCCATGGGACCGGAGACCGAAACCTCCCACGGCGGAGTCTCATGGTATTTGCCAAAGGCCGCCGTGCTATAACCATTCTGCCGCAGCGTCTCCGCCAGCGTCGTGATCGTCCGGGGCCGGATGCCGGTATTGCCGGGAAAAGCCGTCGCGAGCTCCATGATGGCCCCCGCGTTGTTCGCGTGATGGTTGTGCCCCGTCAGCAATGCGGTGCGGCTGGGGCTGCACAGTGCCGTGGTGTGAAAGCGGTTATACTTCAGCCCGTTCCCCGCCAGCTTTTCAAGGGTGGGCATCCGGATCGGCCCGCCAAAGGCGCTGCTGTGGCCAAACCCGATGTCATCAATGAGCACGATCACGACATTCGGGGCGCCCTGCGGAGCCTTCACCTCAAAGCGCGGCGGTGCTTTGGCATCGCGCGCGTCAAGGGTGGTGATGACCGGGGATTCCGGTTCGGCGATAGGGAGCACGGTGCGATCCAGTTGAGCGCCTGCTCGTGGCTGGTTCTGGGCTCCCGCGGGCAACGTCAGGACCGTGCCGAGGACCAAGCAAAAGACGGCCAGGGTGGAGTGGTATTTCATGGCTTCGTTGGGATGATTTTCAAGGGGAGGGATGCCTCCGCGCTACGGACGGGGAATCAGCATGCTGGCGGGGAAGGCAAAATATGCCCTTCAGGATAATAGCCAAATCCAGCGGTGGTCCAATTCTTTTCAGAAGGAAAAACCGGCTTCAACGCGGCCACGGCCCATGCTTTCAGCTGTCGATTGCGATGCTGGCCTGATCTGCTGCGGTTTCCTGGATTCCCGCAAAAAACGCCCCTCCGGAAAATAAAAAAACCACCGGCGGTTTCCCGATGCCCGAGCAGTCGACTCAGCCTACCAGATTTTTTCAAAAACTGGTTTGAGTCCGCCCAGGTGGAAATGACGACGGTGGTTTTCAAAGTGGATCATCGCCATTTTCATGCCGGAGTTTCAAGAAAAATCTGCGTGATGCCAAAAATGTGGTGGGTTCTCCCCGTGGAACCTTGGATTTCATCCATGCCGGACGGAAAACGGGGAGCCTGCTTCCCGCTCCTGGTGTTCAGCGGCACTCAGTGGCCCAGATGAACCTGAGTGTCGTATTGCAAAACAACCTGACCGTTGGCCTGATGGCGGTCAAAAATGCGGCGGAGCTCTGTCACCATGGGTTCATGCCGGGGATGACCCTCCGCTGGGGCATAAGAGGAAGACAACAACCGCCCTTTCAGGGATTCAAAATCCAATTGCTGACGATTTTGGAACGTGTGGGTGGTGTATTCCCCGATGAAAAAGCGGCCCAACACCGCCGCATTGACCAGTTCATGCCGGACGTCCGCGTAATCTGTCCCAAAGTCCTGCAAAAGGGCTTCATATTGGCGCAAAAAGGGAGTGGCCTCCAGCTTCCGCTCGTTCCACATCAGCACGAGGTGGCCACCGGGCTGGAGGATACGGCTGAATTCGGCGCGGGTCTCCGGGGTGCCAAACCAATGAAATGCCTGCGCCGCCACGATGAAATCCATACTTTCCGGGGCCAGCGTCGTCGCCGAGGCCTTTCCGCCGACGCTGTGGAACCCGGGATAGCCCGCCAACAGCCGCTCTGCCGCCTGCCGCATTTCCCGGTTCGGCTCCACCCCAAAAACCAACGCGCCACCCTTCAGCAGCCACTCCGATGAGATTCCGGTCCCGGACCCCACGTCCGCCACCACCGCTCCTTCTGCCAGCCCCACCTCCTCCTTCAGCAGGTCGAGAATCTCCCCCGGGTAGCCCGGGCGGTAGCGCACGTAGTTTTCCACCCGGTTGGAAAAGCGCTGTTCCGGCGCAAAAGTGTCAGGATCGGCCATGCCCGTCAAAATGCCGCAGGGGCGAAGGCGCGCAAGCCGGCGGTCTGAACCGGATTTTACCCGGGTGGCCGGGGTCTTCGTGACGGATGGCCTCCCGGGCGGAAACCCGTTGCCAGCCCGCCCGCTTCGGTTCACGCTCTGCCCATTCCTATGATCATCGCTCCTAAAATCCGCGGATTCATCTGCACGACCGCCCACCCCGAAGGCTGCGCCAAACACGTCGCTGAGCAAATCGCCGTCGTCAAAACCCGCGGCCCGGTCGCCCAGGGGCCAAAGAAGGTGCTCGTGATCGGGTCGTCCACCGGCTACGGCCTGTCCTCCCGCATCGCGGCCGCCTTCGGTTCGAATGCCGCCACCATCGGCGTTTTCTTCGAACGCGCCGGCGAACCCGACCGCACCGCCACCGCCGGCTGGTACAATACTGCGGCTTTTGAAGCCGAAGCCAAAGCCGCCGGCCTCTACGCCCGCTCTTTTAATGGCGATGCCTTCTCCGATCCTGTGAAGGCCGAAGTCATCGCGGCCATCAAGGCCGACCTCGGTCAGGTTGACTGCGTGATTTACAGCCTCGCCTCCCCGCGCCGCACCCATCCGAAAACCGGGGAAGTCTTCAAGTCGGTGCTCAAGCCGGTGGGCGGCGTCTATACGAACAAAAACCTCAACACCACCACCGGCGTGGTGAATGAGATCTCCATCGAACCGGCCACGGGCGATGACATCCCGCAGACGGTGGCGGTGATGGGCGGCGAAGACTGGGAGATGTGGATTGATGCCCTGCTGGACGCGGGCGTCCTCGCCGACGGGGCCCAAACCGTTGCCTATTCCTATATCGGGCCTGAAGTCACCTGGCCCATTTACAAAAAGGGCACCATCGGCCTCGCCAAGGAGGACCTCGAACGCACCCAACGGGTCCTCGACGGCAAGCTCGCTCCGCTTCATGGCAAAGCCTGGGTTTCCGTCAACAAAGCCCTCGTCACCCAGGCCAGCTCCGCCATTCCGGTGGTGCCTCTGTATATCTCCCTGCTTTACAAGTTGATGAAAGCCGAAGGCACCCACGAGGATACCATCGAGCAGATGGACCGCCTTTTCCGCGAACGCCTCTATAACGGAAGCCCCCAGCCCGACGAAGCCGGCCGCATCCGGGTGGATGACTGGGAAATGACTCCGGCAGTGCAAACCCTCGTCGGCCAGCGCTGGGCGGAGGTGAATACCGAAAACCTGCCGGAACTCGGCGACTTCGCTGGCTATCAATCCAGCTTTCTCCGTCTCTTCGGTTTCGGACTCACAGGCGTGGACTACGCCGCCGACACCGATCCTGACGTGAAAATCCCATCCATCGGTTAATCCCGTCCGCGCCCCGGGGCGAGCCGGCCGGCTTGGAGCACCCGCTCCCGGCGGGCCG
>JAYUWQ010000643.1:0-3660 GCA_043753485.1 bacterium | reverse complement strand
CTTCCGTCCACAGTCGAGACGCCAGTAGGCGGCTTTGAGCGACGGTCAGCTCGCTGTTGGCGAGCGCGAGTGCTTGCTGCGGACGGATGCTGCTAGTTCGCTGGTAGCAATCGGTGGGAACGGCAACGTCGAACAGGTCGAGAAATTCCATCCGGGCTTCGCCGTGATGCGACAAATAGATGCTGCGGCGATGGGACGCCAGAGCTTCGCTCTGTTCGATTTCCTTGCCGCCGATTTTCGCATCGAGCTCGCCGGCGAGATACAGCACGCTATCCCGCACTTCCTCCGCTTCCATGCGACCGGGGGTGAATCGCCACAGGTAGGTGTTCTCGGCATCCTTCGCCAGGCTCGGATGCTCCGTCGTTCTAATCTGCGAGCTGCGGCGATAGGCGTCGCTCGTCACGACTTGCCGATGAATTCGTTTCATCGTCCAGCCGCCGTCCATCAGTTCAACGGCCAGAGAGTCTAGGAGCGGTTGATTGCTCGGCAATTTGCCGTTGCGGCCGAAGTTCGCGGGCGTTTCGACGATTCCCCGCCCAAAGTGCCGCTGCCAGATGTGATTGACGGCGACACGGGCCGTGAGCGGGTTTTCGCGGCTGGTGATCCAGTTGGCCAGCGCGGTGCGGCGGCCGGTGGAGTGGCGTTCCTTGAGCGGCTCCAGCGTCAGTTCGCCCGGGGAAAGAATCGTCAGGAAACCCGGCGCCACTGCGCTCTCCCCGCGGCGGGTTTTCAATCGGGTGGGGGGCGCCACCGTCCCGGTATCCGTCGCCACCAACGCGGGCTGGAGCGGCCGGGGTTTGCGGGCTTCGAATGGTTGATAGTCAGCCCACGCGGCGGACTTCGGTTTCAGCTTGTCGAGGGCCCGGCCCAATTCCACCGCGACCCGGCGGTCCACCAGATACATGACCTGCCTTTCATAAGGGGTCCGCTCCGCCGGGGCCTTGGCCTTCATCGCCTGCACGGCCGGAGGGAAGTAGCTGAGCGCCTGCCGGAGGCCGGCCTCCTCCGCGCTGCGACGCTCGATTTCCCAGGCGGTCCGGGCGGCGGCGGATTCGGTTTCCCAGGCGGCCATGGCCGCGGCATGGGTGGCTTTTTCATCCGGGGTTGCCAACGGCAGATCATCGCGCCAGAGCATCGGTTCGAAGAACGAGCGGAAACGATAGTAATCCTTTTGGAGGATCGGATCAAACTTGTGGTCATGGCACTCGGCGCAACCCACGCTGAGGCCGAGGAACAATTCACCGGTCAATCCCGGCAATTCCTTCAGGATCGTATCGCGCTGCATCTCCGCGTCCGCCTGGTTCCATTCATAGATCCCGTGGCGCAGGAAAGCGGTGCCGATCAAAGTGCCCGGATCATCCGGATTCAACTCGTCCCCCGCCAATTGTTCCCGGACAAACTGGTCGTAGGGCTTGTCGGCATTGAAAGACTTGATAACATAATCCCGGTAGGGCCAGGCATCCGGCCGGTAGGCGTCCTCACGGTAGCCGTCCGACTCGGCATACCGCACCAGATCCAGCCAATGCTGCCCCTGGCGCATGCCGTAACGCGGGGAATCCAACAATTCATCAACGAGGCGTTCCCAGGCGTCCGGACGCTGGTCCTGCAGCCAGGTTTCCATCTGGGCGGGCGTGGGCGGCAGGCCATGGAGATTGAAATACAATCGGCGGGCCAATTCGCGGCGGTCCGCTTCGGGAGCCTGGACCAGCCCCGCGTGACGCAGCTTCTCCACCACAAACCGGTCCACGTCATTACGGATCACCCCGGGCCCGGCGCCCGTTTCCGGCGGGGTCACTTTCATCAAAGGCTGGAACGACCACCACCCGCGCTCCTCGGCGGTGAATTCGCCCGGCTTCCGCGCGGCGATGAGTTCGGCCTCCGGCCAGGGAGCGCCCATTTCAATCCAGCGTTTCAAGTCCGCGATCTGGTGGCCGGGCAGCTTGCCGTCCGGGGGCATCTCATAGTCGGGGTCGGTATAACCAACAGCCCGGAAGAGATGGGATTTCCCCGCATCACCCGGTACCAGCGCCGGACCGCTTTCGCCGCCCTCCAACATATAACCCAGGTTGTCGAGCCGCAGGCCTCCCTTCTGCTTTTTAGCGTCGTGACATTTATAGCAATGCTCCACCAGCAGCGGGCGGATTTTCGTTTCAAAGAATTGGATTGCTTCCGGCGTCGCGCCTGCCGCGGCCATTGCCGGGCCACAGCACGCCAAGACCAGCGCCAGGCAGACCGATTTCAGGAAAGGGGAGGAAGGATTCCGGTTCATCACTGTCTATGTAAGTCGATCCGCCGCCCTTTTTGGACAAAAAATGAAGTTTTCCGTCCAAAAACCGCCACCACTGGCCTCTTCCCCATGGATTTCATGCCTGCCGGCAGCCTCCCGGCGTTGGTGCCCCGGCCCCGTCCGCTCCGGAGGACGCCCACATATCCCTTATCCCCGCAGGTGCCGGCCGACGACCTCCATGGTTTCCTGCTGACGCCGGAGCACCACTGCACGGGCCTTGGCCACCTTGGTTTTGGCGGCTGCCGGATCCTTGATCATGGCCAGCACCGCAGGCACGAACCGGGCAATTTCCTCCTCCTGGTCAAAATCAAACAGCCAGTCACCGAGGCCGATATCGCGCCACATATAACCCTTGCTGGTTTGCTCCTGGAAGCGGCCCACGATGGCCGGGATGCCGTTGCCGATGCACATGATCGGAGAGTGCATCTCCAGGCCAAACAAACCGGCGCTGCGCACATAGGTGCTGAGGGCTTCATCGGTGAGCCAGAAATTCTCCCGCCAGACCACCCGCGGTTTCACGTCGTCCGGGAGCCGGTCCATGATCCATTCCTTGCCCACCGCCATCTGACTTTTGTCCTCGGGACAGACCAGCACTTTCATTGTGGTCTGACGCACCACCGCGATGATGGCTTCCCGCAGCGGGGCGTGATCGTGTTCCGCCATGGCCGCATTGCGGGCCGCCCGTTTTTCATCCTTCACCCGGCCTTTCACCATCAGCCAGTAGGGCGAGAATCGGAGCCGCGGAATGCAGCAGACAAACTGCCCCTCCTCCAGCTGGTTTGCCTCCAGGAAGGCCTTGGCTGCCCCATCATTCCGCAGGTCGCAGGCAAAAGCGCCATCCGGTCCGAATGCCATCACCGGACTGGCTGCACCATCCGCCTTCGCCCGCTCCAGCGACACCGTATCCCGGAAAAAAACAAATTTCGCCTGACTGAGCAGATCCTTGTCATCGCCTGACAAAAAAGATCCATGGGTGATTCCATAAACTCCGAAAGGCTTGCCGGTATGTTTCACAAACGCCGCCACATCCTTCGCCGCCACCAGCGAGGGACCGGAACCATGCAGCAGAAAATCCGTCCATTCGAGCGTTTCCCCAAGTTCCGGATTCGAGGGTTTTCCGTCGGCGCCGAGGCTGCCTTTCACGATCCTCAACTGCGGGAACCGCCGGTGCTCCATGGCGATCACTTCCTCTGACAAATCCCCTGAAGCCCACAGCCTCACCTCCGCCTCCGGCAGGTGCTTTTCCATCAGGGCCAGCACTCCCGGGGTGTGGGCGATGTCGCCAATATTGACCACCTGCCAGGATGAGCGGAGCAGCAGACGGGGTGGCCGGCCCTCCACGGCAGAAACGGACGCGACGAGAGCGGCCGCGA
>JAYUWQ010000642.1:0-3662 GCA_043753485.1 bacterium | reverse complement strand
CCCAGGGCATCGAATCCGCCTCCGGCAAAGGAGGAGACCCGGATATTGCCGATTCCCGGCAGAGCCCCGCCCGCCGTATCCACCATGGGCAGGCCAATCCCCCGTGGGACTCCTGCCGGCAGGGTCGATCCATGCTGCCCCACCACGAGATTGGCATCCGCCGTAGTGCGCGGAGTTCCTGCGAGATAAAAACGTCCGGAAGAAATGCTGAGGGAGCCTCCCATCGCGGAGGGACCGCCCGGTCTTCCTGCCAGGGTCGCATCCGAATAAAGCAATTCCGCACCGGCAAGGCGGATGGAGCCGCCATTGGACTCGACCCTCACCGGTACATACTGGACTCCACGGAGACCATTGTCAGGGTAGTTCCCGCTGGAAACATAGGTCGGAGGCAGATCAAGAATGCCAGTGCTGCCGGAAACATCAAAAAGCGCTCCGCGCTCGGCCACGATGTTGCCTGAAATATTGATGGTGCCACCCGGCAGGACCCTTCCCTGACGCCATCCCTGCGGACTCAGCTGGATGAGAGGTTTCCCTGCGGTGGATAACGTCGCATTGCTGCCGATGTAAACGGTTGGCAGCGCAACCGGTGGCGCCGCATTGTCACTGGGAAACCGGTTGGCTCCCGCCACCGTGATCGAACCTCCCGGCGCATAAACGCTTCCCAGAATTGTCGCCGTGTCCCCACGGAAAGCGACGCTGCCCAGCCCATCCGTCCGGATCAGGGCTCCCCGTCCGAAAACCACATCCCCGCGCGCCAGGATTTGATTGCCAAATTCATCAACCGCACCCAATCCATTGAAGGCCAGATTTACCGGCGGGCGCAGGCCCTCCGGACGCAGATAAGGGCGCAAGGTGAGATTTCCGTCAGGCAGCGTGTAGGGTAGCGCCAACCAACCCAGTGCCCGGGGCTCGATCCGGGTGCCCGGCGCGATATTGACCGCCGGCAAAAACTCCCCCGTTTCCTTTCCGGGCAGGCCGATCCCGGTCAGGTTGAAAGTGCTGAACCCGCCCTGGTTGAAAAAGTCAGGGGACAAGGTGAGGGCAAGGGGATGGAGGGGTGAACCCCCTATTTGAATCAACTGGGCCTGAATGGACAGGGTCCCCCCGCCTCCAGCCGCTCCGGAAAAGCCCTTCAGGGTGCTCCCCAGGTGCAGAGATCCACGGTCCACCGCTGGCAGGGACAAATCTCGCCCGGTCAGGATTTCAATCGTGCCGGCCCGGCCGTAGGTGTAGCCGCCACGCACGCCGGCCATGACCCCGCCCGAGACATCGATTTCACTGCCCGCAGCGAGGCTGGCTGAGTAGCTTTTGATGCTCACCCTGCCGCCGTCGTTGACCACCGGCACATTGAAGGGGGTGTTGCCTCCAGGCCGGTAATCGATGATCTGGCCGGCCGCTGACAGACTGGATCCGGCCCCCAGCGTGAAACTGCCCCGCCCGGCATTCGGTGCCGGCAACACCGCTCCGGTCGAAAGGCGCAGCGCTTCCGCCACGCCAGGTGAAATATTGTAGGCAAGGAACGACAAGTTTCCGCCCGGGGCCTTGACGTCCCCAAAAATAGACACGTTGGCACCCTCAAGCGTAATGGAGCCTTTGACCGCAGTCGTCAGGACGATTCCTTTGGGCACCGTGATATTGCCATCCGGATTGCGCACCCTGAGGGCGGCAAATCCTCCAGCTTCGAAGATTGCAGGGCTAAGGACCACCCGGTCGAGCCGGTCGGCGCGCAGCGGCAACGGGGCGCCGGTGGCATCGGTGGCAAAAGGATTGGCCGGACGCTGATTGTGGTGGTTCTGGAAGACCACATGAGGCGGGGTGGGAGAGATGAGCGGATCCAAGGGACCGCCTGCCACCAGTTTTTGCACTTCAAAGGAAAGATCCAGAGTCCCGCCCTGGGCAGGGATTTCCGTCTGACGGGGCCCGCTGACCGCCGCCCCTCTGAAGAAGCCATCCAGCGCCATGGATGCCGCCGCGAAAGACAGATTCCCGGCATTGGCACCTGACAGATAACCATCCTCAAAGTGCTCCCCATCCATCCATGGTACCCGGTAGGTCCGCGTGATATTCCAACGCGGATGGAGGTCCTCAAACAATCCGGTGAAGATCCGGTCGTAGACCACATCCGGGGTTGCCGTGGCAATGTCCACCAGACGGCCCTGCCGCAGCAGCCGGGTGGTCTTGACATATCCACTGCCATAATTCAGCCAACCGGCCGAAGTGTCGATAACAGCTCCGGGCTGAACCACAATGCTTCCCCCGGAATTGAAATTGACGGAACCGCCCGCCACCGTCAGCTCGTCCACGGTGCGTTCGATGATGTTCAGATACCCCCGCAGATCGGCCAGCGGCGTGCCGACCCATTCCCTGCCGTTGTAGGTGCCGGTCTTCCGCAGGTCCACCGTGATGTCCCCTCCCCGGAAAAAGCTGTCGCGTTGCAAGGGGGAGTCCGCCAGTTCCGAGGAACGCAGCGTGACCGTCAGGATGTGGTTGGAAAGCGGCGAAGGCGCATCGGTGGTGCCGGCGACACTGATCAGCGCGTCCCGTTCCACATAAATCTGCCCGGAATTCCTGACAAAAGTGGTGCGGTTCTGGGGACCGTCAAGGTCCCATACTCCGGTCTGCACCGTGACGTTTCCATTGGGGGCCTGCAGCATGGCACCCGGGCCAAAATGCACGACCCCTCCCCGGGCGTTGACTTGGGACCGCAAGGCCAGCGACGTCCCGATCACCTTGTCAGCGCTGCCCCACTCCGGCAGAATCCGCATCACACTGCCCGGCCCGATCGTGACTTGTCCGGTGCTCTTTTCCGTACCCAGTCCCCCATAGAGGAAGGGGGGCGAAGTGTCACTCAAGACGGGATCGAATTTTTGGTTGGCAATGGCTCCATATTCCGCCCGCAAGTCGATGCGTCCGTTGAGGGAAACCGAGGTGCTGCTGTCGATGGCCCCCAGTTGATTCACATTCCTGCCCGTGATGGCCACGCTCCCACGCGGCGCCTGGATGAGGCCTTCGTTCGTCGCGGTGCCCGCATAAGTGCCGACATCGCCCACAAAAGCGTCCAAACCGCGCAGACTGGGATCGCTGGCGCTGTGGGCGGCCAACCCTACCTGAAGTCCGGCCGCCAGAATGGCCTGACCATCGGCGGTGGAAATCGTTCCCTGGTTGCGCACGTTCGCTCCGACCAGCGCAATGCGGCCGCCCACGTTGGCATCCGTGGTGGGCGAAACCAGCTGCGCCCCGGGCAGGACGGTCACATCACCATACCGCCCGCCCGGAGGCGGGACCGGCGGGGTGAACGGAACATCGCCCGCCTGTGGCATACCGGAAAAGAGGAACTGCGCGGTGCTGGACTGGTTCAGCAGGCCGCGGCTGATCAGGTTGTCATTGATCGGCAGCGCTGAGGCCAGGAGGGTATGGACATTGACCTGGCTGGCACCACCGAAGATGATGCCGTTTTGATTGATCACATAAACCTGGCCGGGCGCGGTGATGCTTCCGAGAATCTGCGAAGGCCGGCCCGTGGGATCGTTGACCTTGTTGAAGGCGATCCATTGCCCCACGCTGGCGCCCCCCGCGCTTTGGTCGAAATGCAGCTGGGTGTTCCTGCCAACATTGAAGGTCTGCCAGTTCAGCAGGGCCTGCTGGCTGGTCTGTTTGACCGT
>JAYUWQ010000641.1:0-3664 GCA_043753485.1 bacterium | reverse complement strand
GTCAGGGTGCCATCGGGGCCGGGCTGGCGGAAGCGGCCTGCCAGGCGGCCCAACGGCATATCACCTCCGAGGGATTTGAGCATACCGGCACAGCAGCCAGGTAGGCGCGGGCGGTATCGGTGGCCATGCGCATTTCGGCGAGGTTGGCCCGGAGGTTGGGCAGGTCGGAAAGCTTGGTGCCGGTATGCTCAAATCCCTCGGAGGTGATATGCCTTTGGGCCGCCTGGCAGGCCGCTTCCGCCAGCCCGGCCCCGATGGCACCCTGACAAATTTGGAAGATGGGCAGCGCCTTGCCCAGCATGATGTCCGCCCCCTTGCCGTCCTCCCCGATGAGCCGCTCCGATGGAATCAGAGCCACATCGGTCAGGGTCATGGGATTGCTCTGATTGCCCCGCATGCCCAGACTGTTCCAGCCTCCGGAAATGGTCAGGCCCGCATCTTCCTTCGCCACGAGGAAGACACTGGCACCGCTGCCATCCGCCGAGACACAGCTGGCCACGATGCCGTCCGCATGGCCGGCGCTGGTGACCCAGCTTTTTTCCGCACTCAGGGTGACGCCGTCCGCTGCCGCTACGGCCCGGGACACCGGAGCCCAGAACTGGCTGCGGCTTCCCTTTTCGGAAAATGCCAGGGTGCTCAGATGCCTGCCCGCGGCACAGTTGCGCAGCACCTCCCCGAAGCGATCGGGATTGGCCAGATAGCAATTCACCCCGCATTGGTGCATCATGAAGATCATGGCAGTGGACGCACAGTGCTGGGCGAGGGTGTCCACCACCGCGGTCAGCACCCGCAGGTTCTGGCCCAGGCCGCCCAACTCCACCGGGACGAGCAATCCGAACAACCCGGCCTCTGCCAGGGCCTGCAGACTCTCCAAGGGGAATCGCCCCTTTTCATCCACGTCTGCGGCATGCTCTGCGATGACGTCTTCTGCGAGAGAGGAAGCCCGGGCGACGATGTATTGTTGTTCAGAAGTGAGGCGGTACATGTGGATTGGAATAGGGCTCAGGTTTGCTGAAAAGTGAGGTGCACGGGAGCCGCCCGGCGCAAGGTGTTCAGCAGGGGAGCCCGGCGCACTGCTTCCTCCCACACCGCCTGCAGTGCTGCGGCCGGGGCCGGGCTTCCCACATAAACCTTCACGGTGAAGGAGGAATAACGAGGCTCTCCCTCGGCTCCGATAACTCCCAGATGCACCAGAGGATCACTCAACTCCGCCTGCAGAGAGGCCTCCATCTCGTCCACCGTCAGCCGCTGCTGCATTGCGAGCCGCTGGAACAGCTCCAGCACATCCGCCGCCAGGGCCCCCAGCAGCATTTCCGCCCCGGTCATCGCCGGCTCTTTGATATCAAAACTCCAACCCCGGCCAAATACCGCCTGGTGCGAGCGGGCATACACGGTAATCCCGCCGACTTTAGTGGTGATAGCCCGGACGCTGACCAGCGCCCTCTGGAGCGAGTCATGCATACGTTCGGCGGTAAAAGGCGGGAGAAACCACGGATGCGTCTGTCGTGACACCGGACATCTGGTCCGTCAAGGGACACACCCTCCCTCGCACTAAAAACAATTTCCGTTCCAGGACCGAAAATAGGAGAACCGGGCAGTGGGCGATCTAACTGTGATCGGGAGCCGACATCAAGGCAGCCGGTCTGCGGGGCATTCAAGGCTGGCGATGCTGGCCATGATGGCGTCGGAGATGGCTTGGTAGCCTTCGCGGGTGGCGGGAAAGTCCTGTTCCGGAAAAGTGAGGGGGTGGCCGACGACGGCGGTCACCGTGGTGAAACGTGGGGTGGAGGCGCCGTAGGGCAGGGCTTCGTAGGCGCCGAAAAGGCGCATGGGGATCACGGGAGCGCGGGACTTGGCGACGACGAGACCGGCGCCTCCGGCGGCGGGTTGGAGTTGGCCATCCGGGGAGCGGCTGCCTTCCGGGAAGATGAGGACGCGGTGGCCCTCCTTGAGCAGACGGACGGCGGTTTTCAGGCCAGCCATGCTGGCACGGTCCTGATCGATTGGCGTGACATTCACCCGGGGAAAGATCCAGCGGGCGATGGGATTGCTGTAAAGGGTGTGGCGGGCGAGGAAATGGATTTCCTTCTGGAACGAGATGCTGACGAGGGGCGGATCGAAAAAGCTGACATGATTTGAGCAGATCAGGGCCGGGCCGTCCTCGATGAGCCGTTCCGGGTGGATGACGCGGAAATACAGCGCGGCGCGGGCCAGGTTTTTCGCCATGGAGTGGCAGAGGCGGTAAACGGGATTCATGCTGGAAAGGGTGTCCGGGCTTGGGCTTCTGAAAAGGAAAGATTCGGCCCAAGGGGACATTTTCCGGAGGGATGGTCAAAATTGTCGGTTTTATGCTACCTATAGGCCGCGGGCTTCTACCGGAACCCGGTGGGGTGGTGTAGGATGGGACCATGAATACTTCTCCTCCCGCGGTGTTGGTGACTGGATCCGGCCGTGGTCTGGGCAAAGGGGTGGCGCTGGAACTGGCCCGCGCCGGCATGTCGGTGGCTATCCACTACGGGGCCAATGATGCGGCGGCCAAAGCCACCGCCGGGGAATGTGCTGCCCTTGCCCCTAACGCCGATCAGTTGTTTCCTCTGGTGAAGGCAAATTTGAATGAAGCCAGCAGCCGGGACTCTCTGATTGATCAAACTCTGACCGCGTTGGGCCGCCTCGACGCCCTTGTTAACAATGCGGGTATCACTTCACCGGGCCGGGCGGATGTGTTGGAGAATACCGAGGTGGCGTGGGATGAGGTGATGGACGTGAATTTGAAGGCGCCGTGGTTCCTCTCGCAAAAGGCGGCCCGCTGGTGGGTGGCACATCCGGGGGAGTCGCGCCTGGAAGGCGGATTCAAGCTGGTGTTTGTCTCCAGCGTGTCAGCGGAGATGGCGAGCATGAACCGGGGCGACTACTGTATTTCCAAGGCCGGCATCGGCATGATGGCGCGGGTGTTTGCCCTGCGGCTGGCGGCGCACGGAACCCAGGTGGTGGAGTTCCGCCCCGGTATCATGGAGACGGACATGACGGCTGGCGTGAAGGAAAAATACGATCCTATCATCAGTGGCGGCAAGGTGCCGATGCGCCGCTGGGGCCAACCCTCGGACGTGGGCCGGGCGGTGCGCAGTTTCCTCACCGGCGACCTGCCATTCTGCACCGGCGAAGCCATATATCTGGATGGGGGGCTGCATCTCCCGATGCTCTGACCGCTGACAATTGATGATTTCCAACTTTTCTGTGCCATGATCCACCTCGACTCTCAACTTACCGCCGCCGACCTCGCCAGGGTTTGCTCCGATCTCTTCGCCGCTTCCGCGGGAAAACTGCGCCGTCTCCAGTCCCGCTGGGATTCGGCCAAGGGCTCGCCTGTTTTCACGGTGGCCGGCGAATACACCACGCGGGGCTGGACGGAATGGACCCAGGGGTTCCAGTTCGGCTCGTCCCTGCTGCAATTCGATGCCACGGGGGATGAGGAATTTCTAACGATTGGCCGCGAGGCCACCCTGAAGTGGATGGCACCGCATGTCAGCCACATCGGGGTGCATGACCACGGATTCAACAACGTCAGTACCTACGGCAATCTGCTGCGGCTGATGAATGAAGGACGGCTCCCGGAACAGGAATGGGAACGGCACTTTTATGAATTGGCGCTGAAGCTGTCAGGGGC
>JAYUWQ010000640.1:0-9651 GCA_043753485.1 bacterium | reverse complement strand
CCTTAATTCACCGCCATCATGTTGCAAGACTATTTGCCCGTCCTGATGCAGATCCTGATCGCCTCGGGATTCGCTGCCTCCACCCTCCTTGTTTCCGTATTGGTCGGGAAAAGCGGCCAGCGGAGCGCCATCAAGGACTCCGCTTATGAGTGCGGCATGCTGCCGATCGGTGAAGCCCAGCCGCGTTTCAGCGTCAAGTTCTACCTCGTGGCCATGCTCTTCGTCCTCTTCGATATCGAGGTCGTTTTTATGTTTCCCTGGGCAGTGGTCTTCAAGGACATGGTCGCCCAAAGCACCGCCATTTTCTGGAGTATGACCGGCTTTGCCTTTATCCTCCTCGTCGCTTACGTGTATGCCTTGAAAAAAGGAGCCTTGAAGTGGAATGACTAGCTGACCGAAGGTCCCGCCTTTCCTGCGCATGGTCCATCAGGTCGCCCTCTATAAACTTCATCCGGGCGTCACGGATGAAATCCTCGATGACATGATCCGCCGCACCAGGAGCACCCTTCTCAAGGTCCCCGAGGTCATGGCGGTCCGCTCCGGGAGGAAGATCGACCCCCAGTGCGAATGGCCCTTCTTCGTCGGCCTCGATTTTGAGACCCGGGCCAAGCAACGCATCTTCATGGATGATGGAGCCTGGCACAAATACCAGAACGATATCATCAAGCCCTACACCACGGAAAAGCTGGTGATGGACTATGAGCTCGATCCCGGAAAAAATGTGAAATACTCCTGACTTGTCCCGTATTTCCAATCCCTTCATTTCAGACCCTTCCCGCCATGATCCGCTCTCTTTTTACCGCCATTGTTCTCATTGTCGCCGCCTGCCACGCCGGCGCGCAGGATGCCAAACCGACCGAACTCAAGGTCGGCTCCTTCACCTTCAAAGTCGCGCCTCCCTGGGCCGCCAAAGCAGAGCCCCGCATGATGAGTGCCGGCGGGTTTACTTTGGCGGGGAAGGATGGGGCCGCTCCTGTCGAAGCTGATTTCTATCATTTCGGAGCCGGTGGCGGCGGCGGCATCGAACCGAATATAAAACGCTGGCAGTCCCAGTTCACAGCCGGTGCGGACGGCAAAGCGCCCACCATGGAACGCGAGGAGCTCACCTTCGGTGACAGCAAAGCCCTCATCGTCACCATCAAAGGCACCTTTCTGAGCGGTCCGGCGATGTCTCCCAACAAAACCCCGATGCCCGGTTATGCCATGCTGGGCGCCATTCTTCAGAGCAAGGACGGGGATGTTTTCGTCAAAATCACCGGCCCTGAAGCCCCCACGCTCGCGACCAGGGATGAAGTGAAAGCGATGGTCAAAGCGGCCTTCGCGAAGTGACGCCGGCTTGATTTCCGTTTCGGCGTGGGCGGGGAATTTCTCCGGCCATCCTGACAACCTGCCGGGCGCCATCGGATGAAGCAATAACGGCATTGAGCGTTTCAATGGGGACACTGCATTCCGCCGGACGATGGGTGGAGCGGCACCAAAAGCCGCCCATCCCATGAAAACCGAATCCGCCACGACCACTCCGTCCCCTCGCATCCCGATTTGGCTGAAGATTGCCTACACCGCTTTCCTCGCGGTGATGGTTCCGGTCTATTGGGCCAACTACGGGCCGACGAATTTCCTCTACTTCTGCGATGTGGCGCTCCTCCTCACCTTGATCGGTGTCTGGCGTGAGGATGCCCTGTTGATTTCGCTGCCCGCCGTCGGAATCCTTTTGCCTCAGGCGCTGTGGTGCGCCGATTTTCTGGTTCAACTCTGCGGTGGAAAAATGACCGGAATGACCGGCTATATGTTTAATGATGAGAGCTCCCGCTTTCTGCGCGGCCTGTCCCTGTTTCATGGCTGGCTGCCGTTTCTGCTGGGATATCTCGTGCACAAGACCGGTTATGACCGGCGGGCGTTGCCGGGATGGACGCTGATCACCGTGGTGCTCTGTCTGGTCTCCTATTTTCTGTTGCCGGAGGCCGGCGCGGTGCTGGCGGATCCATTGATTCCCCGCAATGTGAACTACGTCTTCGGCATGGACGACGCGAAGCCGCAGGAACTGCTGCCGGCTCCGGCCTATCTGATTGCTTGGATGGGCGCTTTGATCGGCCTCGTTTTTGTGCCGACTCATCTGGTGCTCAAAAAGTGCTGCCCGCCCGCTCCTGGGCACCCCTGATTTCCCACCGTCATGCAAAACGTCGTCATTGATAAGCCTTACGCCTTCATCCCGCCACGCTTGAACCGGTTTTGGCTTTGGCTGGTGCGGCGTTTCCTGCCGCACCGTCTGCGGAAGGATTATGGGATCACCGCGGTGGAGTGTCTCGGCGCAGAAAAGCTGCGGGCCTCGCTGGAAGCCGGTCACGGGATCATGCTGGTCGGAAACCACTGCCGTCCGTGCGATCCCATGGTGCTGGATTCATTGTCCGCCGCGGTGCGCCGGCCGTTTCATATCATCGCGAGCTGGCATGTTTTCCTGATCAGCCGGATCCAACGATTTTTGTTGCCGAGGATTGGCGGATTCAGTGTTTACCGGGAGGGCATGGACCGGGAGTCGCTCAAATGCGCCATCAAAATCATGGCCGACGCGATGCACCCGTTGGTTATCTTTGCCGAGGGCATCATCACACGCAGCAATGACCGGTTGGTGAATTTCATGGAAGGTCCGGCCTTCATGGCCCGGTCCGCGGCCAAGCAGCGCAAGGACGGCAAAGTCGTGATCCACCCGGTCTTCATCCGGTATTTCTTTGAAGGGAATCTGGAGCAGACGCTGCTTCCGGTCGTCCATGAAATCGAAAACCGGCTTTCGTGGCAGCCCCAGCATGGGTTGCCCCTGCGGACCCGGCTGTCGAAGATCGGGGGCGCTTTATTAACCCTCAAGGAAATTGAATACCTCGGCGCGCCGCAAAGCGGGAACTTCCGCGAAAGGTTGCAACGGCTGATCGATCACCTCCTGATTCCCTTGGAAAACCAATGGGCGGCCGGACGCCATGATGGCGATTCCATCGCCCGGGTGAAGCGCCTCCGCTCCGCCATCCTGCCTGATTTGGTGGCCGGGGAACTGACGGAATCAGAACGCGCCGTCCGTTGGCGGTATCTGGCCGATGTTTACCTGGTCCAGCAGCTTCATTGTTATCCCGGACACTACATGGAGGACGCTACACCCGAGCGCCTTCTGGAAACCGTGGAACGATACGAGGAAGACCTTACCGATCGGGCGCGCCCCCATTTTCCGATCCGCGCCGTCATCACCGTTGGCGACGCCATCGAAGTCAATCCCGCCCGGGACCGTTCGCCGGAGGGCGACCCGATTACCGCGCAACTCCGTCTGCAAATGGAACAGTTATTGGAATCCTCCAGAACGCACCGCCGCATTCCGCCCACCGCCGCTCCCGGGTAACCCAAAAGGATTATCCGAAAAGTCTTCTTCGCGGCGAGCCTGAGCTTTAAATTGCAAATACCCATCGCGGTCAGCCGTCTGCCTCATTCGCTAAAATTACCCCAACCCGCATCGGATACCTGATACGCCAAAATACCTTCCCGGAATTTCGGTTTGTTTCCTTCGGTTGGTTTCAACCCGCGCCCCACCGTGTTCCCCGATGGCTCCTCTGACTCCACTCCATCTCATCAGGGCCTGCGCCTTGATCGCCGCCGCCTCCTCCCTCTCCGCCGGGGAGTTGAAAGTGGATATCAATCGCGACTCCAAAAACTCCGACTCCGTCACCGAGACCGGCTTCGTCAAATGGAGTGCCGACACCACCAACGCCGCCGCCACCGGCACCACTGCCGTCAGCCGCAGCTTTTCCACCTCGACCGGCGAGGATGTCACCATCACTTTCGCCCAGACGGCCGCTTCGGCGGCAGCGGGCGGCACCGGCCTCCTGAGCAATTGGTATCAAACCGGTGCCCAGGGCACTGCCCGGCTCGTGAGTGACGGCCTCACCGTCGCCCCTGCCAATCTCGCCGCTGGCGGCCAGTTTCTGATGACAGTCACCGGCCTCGCTGCGGGTCAGCACACACTCCTCACCTATCACAACGCCTGGGATGCCCTCGCAGCCGGCTCCCTCGGCCCCATCGATATCCACGTGAACGGGGCCTTGGCGGTGGACAACCTCCAGCCCTCCATCCGCGCCGCCGCCAACTCTGCGGCCGCCAGCGCCTACCTGAATTTTGGAGTCTCCGGCCCGGCGGATACCGCCAACTTCCTCTTCGCCGCCGATCCTGACGCTCCTGGCGGCGGTGCCATCACGATCCGCAACGCCATGATCAATGGCTTCGAGATCGATACGCCCAACTCCATCCGTGTCGCACTCAATCCCTCGCCCTCCGACGCCGATGAGCATGTGGATGCGGATTCCAATTCCGTGACCTTGTCCTGGTCTCCTGCCCTCGCCGGCAACATCGCCTCGCACGATGTCTACTCCGGCACCGATCGCGCCGCCGTCAAATCCGCCACCCGTGCCTCCGCCACCTTTCTCGGAAACCAGATTGCCACCACCCGCGTCATTCCCCTCACCAATCCGCACGCCACCTATTACTGGCGTATCGACGAGATCGATAATCTGGGCAAAGTTACCGCCGGCACGGTCTGGTCTTTCCGCCCGCGCCACCCCGCTTTCCCCGGGGCCGAGGGCTACGGTCGTTTCGCCCGCGGGGGCCGCGGCGGCCGCGTGGTCCATGTCACTTCTTTGGCGGACTATGGCTCCGGCGCCACGCCTGTCCCCGGCACCTTGCGTCATGCCATCGAAGTCGAGACTGGCCCGCGCGTCATCGTCTTCGATATCGGCGGCCTGATCACCGTGGATCGCCGCCTCACCCTAGCCTCGCCTTATATCACGATCGCCGGCCAGACCGCGCCCGGGAAAGGCATTTGCCTGCGCCAGTGGGCTCTCGGCCTCAGCGGCGCCCGCGACGCGGTGGTGCGTTTCATCCGCAACCGCCCCGGCAACATCAGCGGCCAGACCATCGACGGCGGCGGTCTGGCCGGCTGCGATCATAGCATCATGGACCACTGCTCCATCAGTTGGTCCATCGACGAGGGATTCAGCAGCCGCAGCGGCAAAAACATCACCCTGCAAAACACCCTGATTTCCGAGGCGCTCAACATCGCCGGCCACTCCAACTATCCCGCCGGCACCGCCCACGGCTACGCCGCCACCGTGAGCGGCGACATCGCCAGCCTGCACCACAATCTCCTCGCCCATTGCGCGGGCCGGAACTGGTCGCTCGGCGGCGGACTCGACGGCGCTGGCAACTTCGCCGGCCGCCTCGATATCACCAACAACGTTGTCTATAACTGGCACTCCCGCACCACCGACGGCGGAGCTCACGAGGTCAATTTCGTCAACAACTACTACAAACCGGGCACCGCCACCACCCACTTCCTCGCCCTCACCGCGCAATACGATAACTTCCCCGGCACCCAGCGCTACTACATGGCGGGCAACGTCATGCCGGGCCGGTTCAACGAGGCCAACCAGGCCGCCGGCCGCACCGCCACCGGCAATGTTCCCACCACCTACTCACCGTGGGTCGCCACGCCTTTTTTCACGTCCCACGTCGCCACCCAGAGCGCCCTCGGCGCCTACAAACGCGTGCTCTCCGATGTCGGAGCCAATCGCCCGCTCGATGCCCACGATGCCCGTGTCATCCGGGAAACTCTAACTGGCACCTATACCTACACCGGCACCGGCCCCTACGGCGGCTATGCGGGCCTGCCCAATTCGCAGACCGACGTCGGGGGCTGGGAGAATTATCCGGCCGAGGCCCGGTCGGTTTCCTGGGACACCGACCGGGACGGCCTGCCCGATTGGTGGGAAACCCTCCATGGCACGAACCCCTCATCGCCGATCAACGATTTCAGCGATTCCAACGCCGATCCCACCCATGACGGCTACACAGCCCTCGACGACTACCTGGCCTGGATGGCGCTGCCCCGCCTTGAAACCGCGCCCGCCACTCCGGTTGAATTCGATCTGGCCACTCTCACTACCGGATACTCCGCCTCTTCCTCCCGCCAAGTCCAACTCAACCCGGATTCCGCCGCGGCGGGCAATGTGACGCTGCTCGCCGACGGCAAGACCGCCCGCTTCACCCCCGCGCCCGGCTTCACCGGCCTTGCCCATTTTACCCACACGGTCACAGATACCGCCGGTGACACCATGACCGGCGGGATTGGCGTGAGGGTTTCCACTCCCCTGCAAGGAGCACCCTCGCTAGCCATGGTTCACACGGACGCCGGGATGGTGATTGAGTTCACCGGCACTCCCGGCCTCGAATACATCCTCCAGCAATCCAGCGCCCTTTCGGGGTGGCTGGATTTCCAAACCGTTGCCGCTACGGGTGGGGTCCAGATTATCCCGGTGCCCTCCGTCCCCGCCCCTTCACGGCGAAGATTTTTCCGCGTCGTGCGGTGAAGCCCGCGGAATGGACGGGCGCATATCTTGACACCTGCAACCGTGGCCGATACTTTTCCCGCTAAATGCAAACCGCCGCTCCCTTGATTCAGCATCCCTTATGGTTTGGGCTGCTGATTTTATTTGCTTTTCCCTGGGTCACCCAGGCTGCGGAGGTGAACCTGGTCCCGGTCGCAGATCTCCAGGGTGTGGAATATAACAATACGCCTCAGAACACCGGCAACGGAACCGCGACCCAGCTGAACGCGCGGTTCGCCGCCACCGTAAATGAGGTCATTGCCCTGCGGTTCGACCTCACCGGCTATGACCGCACTCAGCTCACCGCCGCCTCGCTCAATCTCATCAATTTCCGCACCAACACCGTGCGCATCCTGCACTATTGGGGGGTGAATAACGGCGCGACCGGCGTTGATATCTCGGTGGATCCTCCGGTGGAAGGCCCGACTACGGACAATGACTGGCCGGAGACCGGAACGAAATTCTCCGATCTTCCTGGAGTGGAATACGACGCCCTGCCCACCATGGGCATCGCATTGGCGCGGGTCAGCGACCTGGGGTCGGCTACGATGAACAGTGCGGCCGAAGGAACCAGTTGCACCTATAGCCAGCAGGCGCTGGTGGACTTCCTGAAGAGCCACGCTGACGGCATCGTGACGATTATCATTTCTGTGGACAGCAGCAGCACGGGACAGTCGCGGTTCGCCTCGAAGGAAACCACCGTGCTGCAGGCCGGGGGCGCGGCGCAGCCGGCCGGGACTTTTTCACCGCGGCTGGTGCTCACCATCACCGACAACAGTGTGGACCGGGACAATGACGGGCTGCTGAACGCCTGGGAATCCGCCAATGGGCTCGATCCTGACAAGATCGACACAGACGGTGACACCATTCCGGACGGGCTGGAGGACGGCGATATGGACGGTTTGAACAACCTCGGCGAACAGATCCGCGGCACCAACCCAGCGGCTCCCGATACCGATGCTGATACCCTCTCCGACAATGTGGAAACCGGGACCGGCCTCTGGGTGAGCCTGACCAATACCGGCACCAGCCCGCTGCTGCCCGATACCGACCTCGACACGCTGCCGGATGCGGTGGAGAACCCCGATCTTCCCTTTGTGGACGCCAGCCAGCCGGGAACGAATCCGAACCGGACCGACAGTGACGGTGATCTCTACACGGATCCCGCAGAACTCCTGCGTGGCAGCAGTCCGAAAGCCGCGGCCTCGGTGCCGGACGGCGCCGTGCTCACCATCCTGGGAACGGGCACGGCCTCGCTGCTGGGGGCGGATCTCACTGATCCTGACAACAACATCGATGACAGCACGCCGGAGGGGTCCCAATTCAACTGGTTCACTGCGACGGCGACCACCAAAGCCTTTTTCGGCACCGGGTTGCAGGCGGAGGCAACGAGCATGGGGGCGTTCGATCTCTTCGACAACAAGCTGGGACCGGTGAATGACAAATGGTGCTGCGGCGGCCCGCCGGCCAGTGCGACGTTGGAGTTCCCCGGCACGGTGTCCCTGACGCATTTCACCATCGCCCCCCCGGACGACCGCCCGGAGCGCGATCCGGTCGACTGGCAGATCCAGGGGTCGAACGACGGACTGACTTTCGAGCCGGTCTTCACCCAGACCGATCCCATCCGCACCGGAATCTGGACGGACCGCCTGCAGGTGGTGCGTTGCCAGCTCGCCGCGCCCAGTGCGGCCTATCGTTATATCCGCTACGAATGCACCACCGCCGTGAGCGGGCAGCACGCGCTGGGCGAGCTGGAGTTTTTCGGCACCTTGAGCCTGGATCCGTCGCAGAAATTCAATGTCACCGAAGTGAGCCGTGATCCGCAGACCGGCGCGCTGTCCCTGACATGGGAGTCGGTGCCAGGCCGCAGCTACCGGGTGGAGTATTCCCCGACACCGGAGAGCTTCACCTTGCGGGCAGTGGCGAACATTCCCGCGAGTTCACCGGGAAATACCACCTCCGTCACCTTCAACAATCCCTTGCCGGGGGCGGAACGCCTCTTTCTGCGGGTCGTGCGGGAATGAAGCACGGTGCCGGACCTGTCAGGGCTGGTCCGGCCTGGAAAACCTTTCCGCACGGCGGACGCGTCCCCCTTCCGCCCTTTTCCCTTCCCCTCTCATGAACCCGCTTGTCTTTCTCGCCGCATCCCTGCTGACCGCCGCCACGGCGCTGGCCCAACCCATCAAGGACGAAGCCCTGGTGCCGCCCTATACCCTGCCCAAGGTGCTGTTGGATGGGGACTCGCGGCCCATCAGCACGGCGGAGGCGTGGCACGCCGGGAGGCCGGCTTTATTGAAACTATTTGGGGAACAGATGTATGGGGTGACCCCGATCGGCAAACCGGCCGCCCTCAAGTTCGTCGTCAGGGAAGAACTGAAGGAGGCGAGGGGCGGACGGGCCACCCGGTTGCGGATCGGCGTGCTATTTGAAGGCACGGAAACGGGCCGGAAGATGGAGTTGCTGGTCTATCTCCCTAACGATGTCACGGCCAAAACGCCAGTGTTCCTGGGACTCAACTTTGACGGGAACTACACTACCGTAACGGATCCCGACCTTCCTCTGCCCACGCACTACGCCAACGGACTGTTTGACAACAAAATCCCCGACCACAAGCCCACTGAGTCCGGCCGTGGCCTGCACGCCTACATCTGGAGTCTGGATGTGCTATTGGAAAGCGGCTGCGGCCTCGCTACCGCCGCCTGCGGGGAAATCGAGCCCGATGCGCCGGGCCGCTGGAAGGAAGGCGTAAGGGGTCTGGCGCAGGAGCCGGGTCCCGGCGACTGGGGCACGTTGGGGGCCTGGGCCTGGGGTCTGAGCCGGGCGATGGACTATCTGGTGACCAACGACCGCGTGGACGCTTCCAAAGTTACCGTGATCGGATTCAGCCGTCTCGGCAAAGCGGCGCTCTGGGCCGGGGCACAGGATGAGCGCTTCGCGGCGGTGATTTCGAATGCGTCAGGAGCCGGTGGTATCGCGTTGACCAAGCGGCTCTTCGGCGAGCGCATCAGCGATCTGGTCACGAAGTTTCCCCATTGGTTTGCCGGGAACTTTGCGGCGTATTCCCACAAGGAGGAAACCCTCCCTTTTGATCAGCACGGGCTGGCCGCCCTGATCGCTCCCCGCCCCCTTCTCGCCACCAGCGGCACCGAGGATTTATGGAGCGATCCCCAGGGAGAGTATCTCACCCTCAAGGAAGTCTCCCCGGTTTATAAACTGCTGGGGAGGAAGGGTCTTGACG
>JAYUWQ010000639.1:0-3666 GCA_043753485.1 bacterium | reverse complement strand
AAGCGCACAACCTTCGCCTTCTCCTCGGGCGTCAGGCAATCGATCTCCCGCATGATCTGGTTGGCTGTCATGCGGGGAGAATAACGGTTGCGGCGTTCGTGGTCAACAATCCCATTCGGCCCGATCCAGGCGGACGCGCGAGACAGAAGCGGATGGCGCGAGTGAGAGGACGGTTCGCGCTGGCCTGCTTGAATCCTTCAAGGCGAGAACGATCCGGTTACTTCGGCTTCGTCAGCATCTCAAAATCATCCGTGCGGAATGGCGTGACGGGCAGGCCCTCGACGCTGAACACATTGCACACGGGATTGTCGGCCCAGGCGTAGCGGACGGCGACGGGTGCCGGCACGTCTTTGGCGCTGACTTCGATGGTGTTCTTCCCCGTAATTTTGCCCCCGGCCCAGACCCACTTCTGGTCCTGGCCGCAGACCGCGAAACCCATCAATTCCGCCACGTCATGGGCGCGGAGTTTTTCAGAGCCGAAGAGATCAAACGTCAGGACCGCTTGGCTGCCGTTGATGGCCACCGATTGATACTCGGGGCTGCGGTACACCAGTTTCTGGCCGTAATCCCGGGCGAGGGCCCAGCGGGCGAGGCGTTCGGCGACGTCGCGTTTGTCGCGGGGATGGATGTCGGCGGCTTCGCCGAGGTCGATGATCACGGCCTGGCCACCATTCGGGATGGCGCTGATGGTTTTGGTCTGGCTTTCGCGCAGTTCCGCCCATTCGCTGTCACCGGGCTGTGGTTGTTCCGCTTTGAAGTCAGCCAGTTGGACCCAGTAAAACGGGAAGTCGCCCTGGCCCCATTCCTTGCGCCAGTGGGAAATCATGAGAGGGAACAAGTCGGCATATTCCGCAGCGCGGGCGGCGTTGGATTCACCCTGATACCAGATCGCGCCCTTGATGCCATAACCAATGGTGGGCAGCAGCGAACCATTGTAGATGTTGCCGGGACGGGCATTGCCGGAGAGCCAGGCCGCAGGGGAATTCGGACCCCGGCTGACCGGTTGGTTGGCCTTTTTCTGCTCCTCGGCCTTGATTTTCCATGCCGCAAGTTGGGCCTCGTATTTGGCCAGAGCCTCAGGGTTGGCGGCATCGGCTTCACTCTTGAGGGTGCGCTCCATCAAGGATTTGAAACGCGCATCCTGTTCCAACACATCACGCCGCACCCAGGCTTCGGCCGCACTGCCGCCCCAGGCATTGTCGATCAGCCCCACGGGCACCCCGAGGATTTCATGAAGCAGGCGGCCATAAAAAAAGCCGACTGCGGAAAAATTGCCGACGGTATCAGGCGAACACGGGGCCCATTCCCCTTTGAAGTCATCCTGAGGCTCCTGGGTGCCTTTGATGGGCACGCTGAGGAGGCGGATGCCGGGGAATTTTGCGGCCATGGTCTCTAGATCGCCGTCCCAGCATTTATTGACGGGCCATTCCATGTTGGATTGGCCGGAGCAGATCCAGACTTCGCCGACCAGCACGTTATTGATCACCTTTTTGCTGGTGCCTTGAACAGTCAGGATCGCCGGCTTGGCTGTTGCGGGCAGGGGATCCAACTTTACCGTCCATTTGCCTTGGCCGTCGGCGGTAGCCTCCTTCGTCTGTCCGGCAAAACTCACGGTGATTTTGGTGCCCGGAGTATCCCAGCCCCAGACCGGATCGGCCTGCTTCTGCTGGAGGACCATGTGGTCACTGAAAACGGCCGGAAGGCGCAGTTCTGCCTGGGTGGCAGTCAGGGACAGGAGAAAAGTAAAGAGGACAGCAGGCTTCATACAGGTGGATGGATGGACAGAACGGCCTGCCGGGGCGGATTTATCAGCCGCCCACCAAGGAATGGCGCCATGGCCGCCGCCAGGTTTTCTCTTGAAAGCCGCCGTCCTCTGCCCGAAAAATGCCACTTCCCGCACCGCCCGGTTCCTGAGCCGGGCGGTTTTCTTTTTCCCGCGCCCCCGTATTCATGTCTGCCAAGATTTCCACCGACGACGTCCGTATTTCCGAGATCTGGAGTCTCATCTCCCCGGAGGTTGTCATCCGCGATCTCTGCCCCAGCGAGCGCGAGATTGTTTTTGTGACCAAGGCCCGCGCCCAGGCCGATGACATCATCCATCGTCGTGATGACCGGCTGCTGGTGGTGGTCGGTCCCTGTTCCATCCACGACGAAAAGGCCGCCTTGGAGTACGCCACGCTGCTCAAGGAGGAGTTCGCCAAATACGGCGATGCGCTCCAGCTCGTGATGCGAGTCTACTTTGAAAAACCCCGCACCACCGTCGGCTGGAAAGGTTATATCAACGACCCGGGGCTGGACGAAAGTTTTGATATCAACCGCGGTCTCCAACTCGCCCGGAAGCTCCTGCTGAACCTGACAGCGATGCGTATCCCCACCGGCACGGAGTTCCTCGATGCCATCAGCCCGCAATACGTGGCGGACCTCGTCACCTGGGGCGCCATCGGGGCCCGCACCGTGGAAAGCCAGGTTCACCGCGAGCTGGCCAGCGGCTTGTCGATGCCCGTCGGTTTCAAAAACGGCACCGGCGGCGGCATCGGCATCGCCATCGACGCCATCCGCGCCGCCCAGGGCAGCCATCACTTCCTCAGCGTCACCAAGCAGGGCGTCGCCGCCATCGTGAAGACCACCGGAAACGACTCCTGCCACATCATCCTGCGCGGTGGCAAATCCGGCCCGAATTACAGTCCGGAACAGGTCGCCGAAGTCACCGGGATGCTCGAAAAAGCCGGCCTCACGCCCAGCATCATGATCGATTGCTCCCACGGCAACTCCAACAAAGACCACCGCAACCAGCCGAAGGTCGCCGCCGATGTCGCCAGCCAAATCCGCTCCGGCAATAAAGCCATCACCGGCGTGATGATCGAAAGCCACCTCGTGGAAGGCCGTCAGGATGTGAAGCCCGACCAGCCGCTCGTGTATGGCCAAAGCATCACCGACGCCTGCCTCGCCTGGGAGGAAACCAAAGCCGTTTTCGCCAACCTCGCCGACGCCGTGCGCGACCGGCGCAAGGTGAGCGATGGCGTGTGAGGAGCGGCCCGGCACAGCAGCTATCGTCGCTCCCCGTGATGGGTGATGCGCTGGAAGCGCACTTGCGGTTTGGGATTAAAAACCAAATCCCCTGCAGGGCTGCCTGACATTTTGCTTTGCCAGGCTGACGTGCCGCAGCATAGTGGATGGTCCGCACTGCTCATGCCGCAACCGTTTGCCCCGACTTCTGACCAAGGGTCCGGCCACCGCCGGTTCCGCTGGACTCCGCTTCGCGTGATCGCGGCGCTGGTTTGCGGCCTGCTGCTTGCGGTGGCGACCATTTTTTGGATTGGTCCGCCGCTCCAGCCCTGGGACGATCTCCACCCGCAAGCCATCCCACCCCTGGCGCACGGGGAAAAAAATGGCCGCGGATTTCTCAAAATGAAATGGGAGCCTCTAAGGGATTTTCTTGGCCCTTATTCACCGGGGAAATTGGATCGGCTTCAGGATTCCGCTATCCCATGGGACGGGGCCGATCCCGAAATGACTGCAGCCGCGATGCGGGGGGCGGACCGGGTTGCTGAATTGTGGGAGGCATTGGCCATGCCGGGTTGGAGGGTTGAGGACTATGAACGCGTTTCCGACCAGTATAGTGACCGGCTCCACCTTTATACCGCCCTGACGGAACTTTCCGCCTCG
>JAYUWQ010000638.1:0-1511 GCA_043753485.1 bacterium | reverse complement strand
GCAATTATGATCCGCCCCAGGGGAATCCCCCGTTTTTGAAAAGCCTCGCCGGGTTCCTGAACCGTCACTGCGGCTGGGACCTGACGCCGGCCCATCTGGCCATCACTGCCGGGGGCCAGAGCGCGTTTTTTTATCTCTTCAATCTGCTGGCCGGCCCCATGCCGGACGGCACTTCCCGCCGGGTCCTGCTCCCGCTGGTGCCGGAATACATCGGCTACGCCAATCAGGGACTGCACGCGGATCTGTTCATCGCCTGCCAGCCGGAGATCGAGGAGTTCCCGGACCGCGAATTTAAATACCGGGTTTCTTTCCCCCGCGTGGAGGCCGCGCTGGCCCAGGGAAACATCGGCGCCATCTGCGTCTCGCGGCCCACCAATCCCACCGGAAATGTCCTGACCAATGACGAAATCGCCCGCCTCTCGGAGCTGGCCCTCGCCGCCGGCATCCCGCTCATCATCGACAACGCCTACGGCCTGCCTTTCCCGGGCGCCGTCTTCACCGATGCCATCCCGGTGTTTGGTGACCATATTATATTGACCCTCAGCCTCTCGAAGCTCGGCCTGCCCGGCACCCGCACCGGCATCGTGGTCGCCCGGCCGGAAATCGCCAGTGCCATCGCCGCCATGACCTCCGTGGTCGGACTGGCCAATACCAACGCCGGCCAGCAGCTCGTCAAACCGTTGCTCGACTCCGATGAGCTCCTCCAGCTCTCCCGGGAGGTGATCCGCCCGTTTTATGAAACGCGCGCCCACGACGCCGGCCGCTGGATGGACGAGGCTTTCGGCGACACCCCGGGCTGGTCCCTGCACCGCTGCGAAGGGGCGTTCTTCCGCTGGCTGCGCCTCACCGGCCTTCCGATTTCGACGAGGGAACTTTACCAGCGGCTCAAAACCCGCCAGGTGCTGGTGGTTCCCGGCGAGGAATTCTTTTTCGGGTTGCCCCATGACTGGCCGCACCGCACCGAATGCCTGCGGCTGAATTGCTCCGGGAACCCGGAAACCGTCCAGGAGGCGCTGCATATCATCGCCGACGAAGTGAGGCGGGTCCGGGAAAGCGCCCCCTGACTTATGGAACCTCAAATTATTCTGGAAATTCCCCGCTCCGCCGGTTAAAAGAAATCCTGTCCGTGTTCCCCATGGATTCCTTTCGAGTTTCCCCTCAAATAGTTGACACCCCCCGTCGGAACTGCCATTGATCGGTGGAAATTCTCCCAAAAAATCAATTTTTCCAATGAGCCAAGAAGAAAACGCCCCCAATCCCACGCCGTTGCCATCGACCAAAACGTCGGCGGTGCCTCTGAAAAAAGAGACGGTCCGCATCACCCTGCGCGCCAATGCCCCCGGGGCGGATGCTCCTCCTGCCACCGTCCCGTTGACCCCGCGTCCGGCTCCCGGGGCTCCGTCCATCGGTGGCCCTCCGGCCCCGACCGTGCCGCTGAGCCCACCTCCGCGTCCCTCCATGGGCGGAGCTCCTCCTGCTCCCAGCGCTCCGACCGCTCCCGGTGCTCCGAC
>JAYUWQ010000637.1:0-3674 GCA_043753485.1 bacterium | reverse complement strand
GCCAACGAAGGCACCCAGCCGGTTGTCCTGACGGGCTGGACGCTGCGTTCCTCCAGCGGAGCCTTGGTTTCCCTTCCAGCGCAGTCCCTGCCGGCTGGAGGATTTCTCTCCCTGGAGGCAGGGGCACTGGGTTTTACCCCGCTGGATGGCGATAGGCTGTTTTTGATCGGCCCGGATGGCTTCCTGACCGATGCGCGGGCGGTGACCAACCGCCTCCGGGGGCGCCTTGACGGGCAATGGTTATACCCTGCGGCTGCCACGCCGGGCACGGCGAATGCCTTCGCTCCGGCCAGTGATGTGGTGATCAATGAAATCATGTATCACGCCCGCCCGCTGGCGGCGACGCCCGGAACTCCGGCGACTTATGGCAACAGCTCCCTGCTGGGATGGAATGCGGTCTGGCGTTATCTGGCGGATGGCTCCAACCCCGGCGACACCTGGGAAACCGTGCCGCATCCCGCCAGTGGAGGCTGGCTCACGGGCACCGGGCCGATTGGTTATGAATCGTCGCCCGGAGTGCCGGTGCATCCCTTCATGACCACACTAGCGGCACCGGCGGGGCAGAGCCCGTTTGTGAGGACCTATTTTTTCGAAACCGAATTCACCCTGACCGCAGCGCAGATCGCGGCGGTTTCTGCTCTGCAGCTTACCCATGAGTTTGACGATGGAGCGATTGTCCATCTCAATGGGACCGAGGTGCGCCGGTTTCAAATGCCGGCGGAACCGGTCACCGCGGCCTCCTTCGCCGCCGGCACTGGCGATGCGGTCCTGACTGGACCCGTGGCGCTCCCCGGGGCGGCCGCGCTCCTTGTGCCAGGCCTGAACCGGATCTCGGTGGAGGTCCATCAGGGCAACGAGGGCAGCAGCGATGTCGTTTTTGCCCTGTCGTTGGAAGCCCTCGCGGAATTGACGCCCGCGGTCCCGGTGCAGCCTTTCCGGGATTCCGATGAACAATGGATCGAACTGTATAACAAAGGCGCGGCTGCGGTGGACCTCACCGGTTGGAAGCTCGGCGGGGCGGTGGATTTTACCTTTCTGCCGGGCACTTCCCTCGCCCCGGGAGGATATCTCGTGGTCTCGGGCAATGCGGCGGTGTTCACCGCGGCGCATCCCGGACAGCCTCTGGCGGGCGTCTGGAGCGGGAGTCTGTCAGGCAGCGGCGAGCGGATCAACTTGCTGGATGCGGCAGGCAACCCGGCGGATACCGTGGATTACCATGATGGAGGCCGCTGGCCGGAAGCGGCCGACGGCGCGGGGTCCAGCCTGGAATTGCGGGACCCCCGGTCAGAAAATCAGTTGCCTGATGCCTGGGCCTCCAGCGACGAAAGTGCCCGCACCGCCTGGCAGACCGTCAGCTACACCAGCGCCGCCACCAATGGCCAGGGGGATCCCACGTTGTATAACGAATTCATCCTCGGCTTGCTGGATGCCGGGGAAATCCTGCTGGACGACATTTCGGTGATCGAGGATCCCAATGGGACGGCGCGGCAGTTGATTCAGAATGGAAATTTCAGCGGTGGCACCACCAGTGCCTGGCGGATGCTGGGAACCCATCGCCATGCCGAAGTGATCGATGACCCGGACAGTCCCGGAAACAAGGTGCTCCATCTCACGGCCAGCGGGTCGGCCGAACACATGCACAATCACGCGGAGACCACCTTGAAAAGCGGCTCCAGTTTCGTCACCATCAGCAGTGCCCAAACCTATCGGATCAGCTACCGGGTGCGTTGGCTTAGTGGGTCGAATCTGCTGAACAGCCGGCTCTATTTCAACCGGGCGGCCCGCACCACAGTATTGAATGCGCCATTGACCGCAGGCACGCCTGGACTGGTGAATTCCACCCGTTTGGCCAATGCCGGACCAGGCGGGCAGGGGTTGATCCATGCCCCCGCCGTGCCCGCCGCCGGGCAGGCGGCGGTGGTTTCGGTGGAACTGGCGGATCCCGATGGCATCGCGTCCGCGACCTTGTTTTATGCTGTGAATGGCGGGGCCTTCACCTCCACTGCCATGACCAGTCAGGGCGGCGGCGCCTGGGCCGGCACCATCCCGGCGCAGGGTTCCGGTGCCAAAGTGCAATTTTATGTCAGGGCGGTGGATGTTCCGGGAGCGGAATCGTTCCTGCCCGCCGGCGGCCCCGCCTCCCGGGCCATGGTGCCATGGGCGGATGGCCAGGCGAATCTGGACTACGGGGATTGCCAGCCCAACAATCTGCGCATCGTGATGACCACCGCCGACGCGGATTTCATGCACACTCCGGCGCAGGTGATGAGCAATGACCGGCTGCCCTGCACCATCATCTATAACGAAAGCCAGATTTATTACGGATGCGGCGTGCGCCTGAAGGGCAGCCAGCGCGGCCGCCCCCAGGATGTGCGGGTGGGATACAGTATCGGTTTTCCTCCGGACCGGTTGTTTCTGGGAGCCCATGGCACCATCGCGGTGGATCGTTCCGGCTCCGGTGATCAATTCAGTCAGAAGGAAATCCTGATCAAACACGCCATCAACCACGCCGGGGGCATTCCCGGCATGGAGGACGATCTCATCCGCATCATCGCGCCCCGCTCCACCCATACCGGCTCCGCCATCCTGCTGAAGTCGCGCTTTGACAAGGAGTGGAGCGATAACCAATACGACAATGGCAGTGACGGACGGATGTTCGAATATGAGCTGATCTATTATGCCACCACCACCGCCGGCGGCGTGGAAGGCCTGAAGCTGCCGAATCCTGACAATGTCTCGGGCGTGGCGATGCGGACCCAGGGCGGCCTGGACAAGGAGCTTTACCGGTGGCACTGGCTGATCGACAGCAACAAGGACGCGGACGATTACAGTGGCCTGATCGGCATGCTGGAGGCCATGGGCCTGTCGGGCACCGCCTTCCGCGACACCATGGACCAGCGGGTGGATGTGGACCAGTGGCTGCGCGCCTTTGCGGTGCAGGTGCTCTTCGGCGTGGGCGACAGCTACAGCTCCGGCTCGCAGCACAATCTCCTGCTGTATTTCCGTCCGGACGACGGCAAGGCCATGTATTTCCCATGGGACATGGACTTTGCCTTCAGCAACGGGGCCACTTCGGGCGTCACCGACAATGGGGATTTGGGCCGGTTGCTGGCTGCCAGTCCGGCATGGGAGCGTGCCTATTATGGCCACCTCCGCGATATCATCACCACCACGTTCAACACCACCTACATGACGCCGTGGGCGCAGCATTATTCCTGTTTCCTGCCCACCGAGGATCTCACCGGTTATCTTTCCTATATCAATACCCGGCGCACCACGGTGCTCGGGCTCATCAGTGCCGCGGTGGCCCAGGTGCCCTACCGCATCAACTCCCCCGATGGCACCCCCACCAGCCAATCCACCGTCCTCCTGCAAGGGGACGCCTGGGTGGATGTGGCGGAAATCCGCCTCGCCTCCACCGGTCTCCCGCTGGTCCTGACGTGGACCGATGACAATTCGTGGCAAGCCTCGGTGCCGGTTCCGTCCGGCACTTCCGTGGTGGTGCTGAATGCCTACGACCGTCAGGGAAATCTGATCGGTTCCGACACCGTCCAGGTGATCAGCACCAGCAGCGCGGCCCTGGCCGGACCGGAGAACCTGGCCATTTCGGAGATCATGTACCATCCTGCCGACCCCACCCCTGCGGAGCTGGCCGCCGGTTTTTCAGATGCCGA
>JAYUWQ010000636.1:0-1514 GCA_043753485.1 bacterium | reverse complement strand
GCCGAGATTCAGGGTGCTGTCGCCCAGGACCGGATGCCGGAAGGCAGGGGAAGTGAGGCGGGGGAGGAAATCCTGGTAGAGGGCGGCAATCACCGGCTGCATCTTCAGAATAGCATTTTCCCCCAGTTCGGGCCGCGCGCCGTGGGCGGCACGGCCGGTGGTGGTGAGGCTGCACCAGTAGGAACCCTTGTGGGTGTGGACCACGGTGCATTCCGTAGGCTCCCCGATCAGCGCGAAGTCGTAGTCCGCCGCATGCTTCGCCGCAAAATCCCGCGACCCCCATTGGCCGGTTTCCTCCCCCATGAAACCGGCAAAAGTGACGTCCGCCCCCAGGTCCGGAATCCGGGGACCAATCTCCGCCAGGGCGGCCAGCATTGCGGCCATGGTGCCCTTGGTATCGCAGGCCCCGCGGCCGTAGAGACGGCCCCCGCGGATTTCACCGCCGAAGGGATCGATGGTCATGCCCGCCACACTGACGGTATCGGTATGCGGTCCGAGCAGGATGCGGGGCTTGCGCCGGCCCTCCGGTGCGGGACGGGTGGGGAACCGGCCGATGACGTTAGGCCGCCCAGGCAGCACCTCCTCATAGGTGACAACGGCGCCGAGTCTGGCGAGGAAATCCCCCACAAATTCCGCGCAGGCTTTTTCCCCGGTATGCGGCGTGCCGGGATCGCCATCCGGGTTCACGCTGGGGATGGCGACAAGATCGCGGCAGAGGAGATGAACGGGAGACATGGAGGGAAAAGCGCAGAGCGACGGGAGGGACAGAATGTTGGTGAGGGCCGGTTTATCCCCGCTTATTTTCCTCAAGGAAAGTGATCATGGCATTGTTGCCGCCGGAATGGGGCGCGGAAAAACGATCGCGGGCCGCTGTCAGGGGGAAAAGGCGGGGGCGATTCCTGCGGCGGCGGCGGGCCAGCAGGAGCAGGGCGGTGAGGACGACGATGGCAGCGCTCCCAGCCGCCACCATCAGGTGGTGGGTGGAAACCCCAGACCAGGCCGCCGCCCCCGGACCGGCCTTGGCGGGCTGGGCTTCATTGTCCGCTCCACCGGCGAAATCCGCCGCAAGGCGGCCGGCGACTGCTTTCACCTGTTCCACCAGGACCTGACGGGCATTGCCGGCGGCGAGAGCGGACGCGGTCAGCGAGGCGATTTCCTCCCTCGACCGGGAGGCCAGCTGCGGGCCGGCAAATCCCAGGGACATCGGCTGCCCGGGCACTTGGAGGAGGACGGCGGTGAGGGGCGCATCTTCCCAGAGCCGGGCCAATTCGCCCGCCGCGTCCTGTTCCGGCAGGCCCTCGCTGGACTTCAGCGCCACGAAATAAAGGCTCAATCCTCCTGTCGCGGCGGTGGTGAATTCACGGCTCAGACCAGCTAGTTCCGGAGCGGACAGGGCGCCGGTTTGATCCAGCAGCCGGGAGGCCGGACGCGCTGGCGGGCCGAGGGGTTCGATCGCCTTGGCCACGGAAACTTCCGCCGCCGGCGGGGGAACTACCTGCCCGGCGGCGGGGGAC
>JAYUWQ010000635.1:0-9703 GCA_043753485.1 bacterium | reverse complement strand
CCTCCCTGGACAACAACATGGAGCCGCTCAAGGTCGAGTTCCCGACGACCGACCCGGAGGTCCTCGGAGCCAACGCTCCGAATTTTCCGAACGGCCAGCCCTTCGGCGGACACTGGCGTGTCTATTACAACGACTTTAACGGCAACCGCGGGCACAACGACGTGTTTGATGCCGACAGCGGCCGCTGGAACGTGGCGGGCCAGTTCCTCCTCGACTGCCGTTACAACCACTTCCGCGGCATCAGCGGGGATGAACACATTGACCTCGGTGGCGATGCCTACATTGCCTCCAACATCTTCGAGCGCGCCGCCAAGGACCAGTGGACATCCGACACCGGTTATTCCAACGCCATCAGTTCGGGCGACCGGGGCACCGGCACCACCATCATGGTGGCGCGGAACTTCTTTTATGATCTGGATCACGCCATCAATCTGAAGGCCAATACCGGCACGCTGTTCGAGCACAACACCGTGGCGGATTTCCACCCGGACTTCACCTACTCCGGCACCTCCTTTGGCACTCCCTTCACCCAGGCCGTGAAATGCGCCGCCATCAACGTCTTCATTCCGGAAGATGGCAGCAACCCCACCCGCGGCGACGGCGGCTACATGGGCTACAACATCTTCAGCAATATCCCCCGGCTGGTGAGCGGCGCGGATGCCCGGATCTCCAATGGCTCTGTGGTGAATGATGTGACCACCAAGATCGAATCCGGCGGCAATCTGCTGCACAATCTGACCACCACCGATCTGGGTGCCAATCACCCCGGCGGGGCGCTGAATCCGGCCTATGGTCCCAACACCCTGGGCGACCCCCGCTTTACCGAAGACTATGATCCCGGTTTTGGTTCCGATGCCCTGGGCACTGCTCCCTCTGGCTTGAACTACGGAGCCTCCGTTCCGGAATGGGCTTACATTGTCAATGTTCCGGACAGTGTCACCGTCGATACCGCCCCGGTCTTTTATGTCGGCGGTCCTGGCATTGTTGCTTTCAAGTGGCGGCTGGACGGTGGGGCCTGGAGTGCCCCTCAGACCATTGGCACCGGAGGCGTCTTCCCCCGCACCGGGGCCACGGTGCGCCAGGCCCCCGTTACTCCGGGCAACCTGACGGCCGGCCCGCACCTGTTCGAAGTGCTCGGCCAGGACATGGCCGGAAATTGGCAGGATGCCGACCCCGCCGTGGAGTCCGGGCCGCAGGCCGCCCCGACCTCCTACGCGTGGACGATCACCACACAGCCCAGCGTGCGGCTGAACGAAGTCCTCGCCGCCGGAGCCGCCGGAGCACCCGATTTCATCGAGCTGGTGAATTTTGGAGGCGCCACCAGTCTGGCGGGCTGGCGGGTGACCGATTCCCCCGATAAACCCGGCTATCTCATTCCTGATGGCACTTTGATCGCCAATGAAACGGTCCTCCTGCTCCCCTTTTCCACGACCGGTGTCGGGCTGGATGAGGATGGCGACGACGTCCTGCTCTATGATGCCAATGGAATCCTCGTGGACCAGCTCACTTTCGGACCCCAGGCAGCAGGTTACAGCCTGACCCGCAATGGAACAGGCGCGGATTGGATCCTTGGCAATCCATCCCCTGGCGCCGGCAACAATGCGGGCGGCATCGTGCACCTGGGCGATCCCTCCACCATCCGGATCAACGAGTGGTTTGCCGACAGCAATATTCTCTTTACCGATGACTGGGTGGAACTGGTGAATCCCTCTCCCCTGCCGGTCGCGCTCAGCGGACTCTTCCTCAGCGACAGCGCCGCGACGGGCTCCCAGCGGAAGGCCCTGCCGCCCCATAGTTATATTGGCCCCGGAGGTTATACGGTCTTCATCCTCGACGGCACCTCCGGCGGGAATCACCTCGATTTCTCCCTTGATGCCGAGCAGGAAGCACTGGCCTTGGATTTTGGCACCGACCGTCTCGACACCGTTCTGTTCGGCCCTGGGCTGCGGGATCAGTCCCAAAGCCGCACGGTGGTGGGGGCCCCGGTTTGGGCACAGTTGCCGACGCGTGGATTTGGCTCCCCGCCAGGCGACCCGGCCTATCAGAATGCACTGAATTTGTTGCGCAACCTGCGTATCACCGAACTGATGTACCATCCGGTGGGCGGCGGCGATTACGAATACGTGGAACTCACCAACACCGGCACCGTGCCGCTGGAACTGGCCGGTATGGCCTTCGTGGAAGGGATCGACTTTACGTTTGCAGCGCCCCAGACCCTGGAGCCCGGCGGGCAGACCGTGCTGGTTTCCAGGGAGAGCACTTTCCGGGCCCGTTATGGTATGGAGGTGCCCGTGGCTGGCACCTATGCCGGAAAACTTGACAACAGTGGTGAAACTCTCGCCCTCGCGCTGCCGCCGCCCTTTGATGGCAATGTGCTGAGGTTCCGTTATGAACCCGACTGGCAGTCTGCGGCTCAGGGCCTCGGCCGCAGCCTGCAAATCATCACGCTGGACACCGCCCCGGCCGGCTACGATGACCGGAACTCATGGCAGGCCAGCAGGGTCGATTACGGCAGCCCTGGCGGCTTCAATGCGCCCCCCCCGGTCAACTACCCTGCCTGGACCGCCTTCTACGCCGTGCCCGGAGGACAGGGGACCGATGAGGACGGTGACGGCCTGATCAGCCTGATGGAATTTGCCCTGCTCAGCAATCCTCTGAAAAACAGCCCCGGCGAGGGAGCCGACCGTTCCCCAACGGTCACCATGCCGGGGGATGCTCTGACCCTGCTCGTCGGTTTGCCCGTCTCCGGACTGGCGGGCGGTTATGGCAGCGAGGGCATCACCTATGTCGTGCAGGATTCAAATGATCTGGTGAACTGGCGCGATCTCGCCCGGAAATCACCTCCCGCCGCCACCTGGACAACCCTTACAATTCCCGCCATCACCGTGCAAACGGCCGCTCCTTCCAATGGGCGGGTGGCTGTAAGCCTAAGCGCCCCATCGGAAGCGGGGATCGCCAAAAAGTTCATGCGTCTGACGGTTGCCCTGATCAATTGACCCGGAACTGCCGTGCCCGTCTGTCCGGATTCAGCCCCCTCCGACCACTAAAAACGGACCCTGCCGCGGCCGCGGTGCCTTGACTAACCCGCATGGGAAAGCTATGGGCTTTCCCATGCGTTGCCTTTCACCGCTGCTCATCCTTGCAGTCACCGTTGTTATTGTCTGCTGTGCCGGCCCGGGAGTCCCCCTGCCCCCGCCCGTCCCAGCCGGCCCCACGGTCACGCCCCTGCAGATGCTGCGCAGTGAGGTCAATGTGATCCCCCGCCTCATCCCCAAAGGCAAATACGGCCGCCGCCTCTACCGGCCGATGATGCCCCGCTACATCACGATCCATTCCACCCAGAATTACACGGGTGACGCCTTCGCCCACGCCAGAGCGCTCCAGGCCGGCGCCCTCCGCGCCACCAAAAGAAAAGGAGGCAACCGGATCGGCTTCCTCACCTGGCATTTCACAGTCCAGGGAAATCTCGCGGTGCAGCACCTCCCCACCACTGAACAGGGCGAGCATGCCGACTTCGATGGTCCGGGCAATAACTACTCCATCGGCATCGAAATGTGTGAGCACCGGGGCAACAACCTTCCCGCCACCATCGAGCGCAGCGCCAAACTTGCCGCCTACCTGATGTATTCCTTCCGCATCCCCCTGCGCAACGTGGTGCCGCACTACCACTGGCCCCGGCGGGGTCAGAATCCCCCCAATAAAAACTGCCCTCACTTCCTGATGGAAAACGGCGCCCCCGGCCGGAAATGGAACTGGTTCCTCAGCCGCGTCCAAGCCAACTACAGCCGCCTCGAACCCGGCCCAGTGACCCGGCTTTAAGCTCCGCCCTACGGGCCGGAACCCTGCCCCTCGGTCTTTGCCCTTTGTCTTCCTTTCCCACCATGCCTCTTCCTCCTGCCATCCTCGTCACCGGCGGCGCCGGTTACATCGGTTCCCACACAGTCCGCCATCTCGCCAGCACCACCGGGGAACATATCGTGGTCCTTGACTCCCTCGAATACGGGCACCGCGATGCGCTCGTCTCCGGCAATGTGGAACTCATCGCCGGCAATATGTCGGATCCTGCTGTCATCGCGGGCATTTTTGACCGCTATCAAATCACTGCGGTGCTCCACTTCGCCGCCTACGCCATGGTGGGCGAATCCATGTCCGAACCGCTGAAGTATTACGCCAACAACCTCGCCGCTCCCCTCGTGCTCCTCGAGGCCATGCGGCAGCACGGCACCAAACACTTCATCTTCTCCTCCACCTGCGCCACCTTCGGCAATCCGCAGTACATTCCCATGGACGAACGGCATCCTCAGGAGCCCATCAACCCCTACGGCCGCAGCAAACTCATGCTGGAACAGGTCCTGCGCGACTGTGACCAGGCCTTCGGCATCCAGCACGTCATTCTGCGTTATTTCAATGCCAGCGGCTGCTCCGCCGACGGAGTGATCGGTGAGGACCACAGCCCCGAAAGCCACATCATCCCGCGCACCCTCATGGCCATCACCGGCGAGGCCCCGCACGTCACCCTCTTCGGCACTGATTACCCCACGCCGGATGGCACCTGCATCCGCGACTACGTGCACGTCCAGGACCTCGCTGAAGCCCATGTGTGTGCCCTCACCTACCTCCGCAGCGGGCAGCCCTCCACCCACTGCAATCTCAGCACCGGCACCGGCGTCAGCGTCCGCCAGATCATTGATCTGGCAGAGTCCGTCACCGGTCAGACGGTCCCCGTGGTCCTCGGCCCCCGCCGTGAGGGAGATCCGCCGGAACTCGTCGGCAACCCCGCCAAAGCCAAGGCCGTCCTCGGCTGGGAGGCCCGTTACCGCGACCCCCGCGCCATGGTCGAATCCGCCTGGGCCTGGCTCACTGGCCCGCGCAAAGGCCGCTACCCGGCAAACTAACCTCTCCGCGGATCTTTTCACTCCGCCCGGGATTTCCGGCAGGGCCTACTGCGTCTTCGCCCGGAAATAGTAGCGGCCATTGGTCACCGTGCGGGAGACCACGATGCTGGTGCCGCCATTCAAAGTTACGGTCCCGTCATCGTTCCATGAAGCCATGTCAGGCGAATTCTGGATGAGGTAGGTGGCGCCAGCCACTCCTGTCAGGGTGAAAGAGAAAGTATTGCCGGTGCGGCTGGAATTGCTGAGCACCGGAGCCACCGGCAGCGTGTAATTGAGGTTCATCACCACCAGACCATTGTTGGTATCCAGGCCGTAAATCCGGTTATTCCCGATATCAACCGCCCCCACCCGGTTGCCGTTGGGGTTATCGGTGGGAAAGAACTCCAGATCCAGCAACCCTCCGGGCTGGCCGATCAGGTTATAATTATAGAGCCGGAGATTGTTGGGGTTTTCACCATTATGGACGGCACCGAGGATCTGTTTCACGGGATCCACCGCGATGGGCCCCACCCCGGACGGAAAGAGCGCCGTGGCGAAAGTTTCCTGAATACTGGCCAGGCCGGTGGTCAGATCGAAAGCAATGCGGAACAGCTGGCCCCCATCCCGCTTGGCCCAGATCGTATTGCCTGCCCCGAAGTCGCACATGAAAAAGGAGGACGCACCGGCTCCGGCCACTTCAAAGACCGTGGGGGCAAAGGTCAGTCCGTCTGTGGTGGTCAGGATGGCAAATTTTTCAACATTGCGTGCCCCGACCAGCATTTGGGTAGTGAGTCCGGAGCCACGCACCTTGAGGTGCTCCCCCGCCCGGTCGCCCGTACCCGTGGTGTTGAAGATGTCCCCGGGGCCATAGGCCACCGTGGGAGTGGTGATCGCATCATCGCTGGCCCACCGGTAGATTTTGAATTGTTCGGTCGCCCCAGCGATCGCGAGGTTGGAGGCATAGACCGCCCCGGCCGCATCGCAATCAATCGCGCTCAGCGCAAAGAGCCCATTCGTGGCGGCACCGGTGCCCGTGACCACATCGTTGTTGCCGTCGTTTGAATCACGCAGCTGCAGGGTGCGGACCACTCCTGCTTCAAGAATCTCATCACCGTTGGCCGCATTCAGCACGACCACGGAAGGATTGGGCAGGCCAGGCACGGCGGACCGGTTGACGATGAGCAGGTGATCATTGGCGGGATTGTGGGCCATCCCCCGTTGGGTGTCTGTGCTCGTCAGATAAGGACGCCCCACGGTATCTGCCGGCAGTTTGTAAGCCAAAGTCATCACCCCGGTATCAACGCGGGGCTGGACGGTGAGGGTGGCCTCCCCACTGGGCACAGTGCTCACCGCGTTCGTCACCCGGACTGCAAACACCGCGGCCGTATCGGCCACCACGGCCGGGTCGAGGGTGTAGCTGGGGGAAGTAGCCCCGGGAATATCGATTCCATCCCGGGTCCACTGGTAGGTCAGGGGAAGGCTTCCGGTGGCACTCACGCTGAAATTGGCTTTCCAGCCGGCAATCACGGTGGTGGACGCGGGCGGCGTGGCGATGCCTGGCGCAATCAGGAGGGGCGCCACATCGTAGGCGACAATGGCGTTGTTCACGTTCAGCTGATAGAGCCGCGAGCGCAGGGGAATCCCCCCGGCACCCGGCGTTTGCCCGGGAGCCGCGGTGAACACATCCGCCGCTGCAATCCCATTCCCATTTGCGTTGGCGGTAAAGAAGTCGGTGACGCCGGGGGCATCGGGAGCGATCAGGTTGGGCACCGCGGCAGCCCCGAATTCATAACCAAACGCCTGGCCTTTGACGGTATCGGAGGCACTGGTGGGCCGGCCGCTGACGCCCGCCAGATAACGCTGGCGCGGGTCAGTGCCGATAGCCGTGATCGCTGCCGCAATCAGGGGAGGATTGGCCCCAGAGCCATCATAAACCGTGGTGGCCACGGTGGTCCAGTTATCCGTCCTGATCCGGACGCGCCGCATGGGCGATCCCGAAAGCTTTACGAACACGGTGGTCAAAGTCAGATTCTCCACGGTCCCGGTCGTGACCGGATCGTCATAACCAGTGATATCAGGTCCAAAAGCAACGCCGGTGTTGGCTCCTCCGGTATACGTCACCACATGAGGGACGAAATTGAGCCCATCAGTGGTGGTGAAAATGGCCAGCACCGGATTATTCCGGGCCGCAAAGACCAGCTGGGTATTGGCCCCACTGCCTCTGACATCCATGCTGTCCCCCCACCGCTGGTTATTCAGTCCTGCGGCGGGATCACCTGTGATAACTGGTTCCCCGTCAACGACGGGAGGCGGCCACGCCAAGGCAGGGGTCACCGGCACGAAAGGATCCGGCAAAGGATCAGGATTGGGATTGCTGTCATTTTCCCAACGCCAGATTTTGAATGAATCCGGCGGGGAGGACGCCGATAAGTTAGAGGCATAGACCACTCCATCGGCGGCCACTCCCGCATGAACCATATTGAGCGTGGCTCCGGTGGCGAGTCCGGTTTTGTCGAGCGCATGCAAAAAGACCCCTTGCTGGTTCAGGACCCGGATATTTTGTGAAGTATCGCTGACCAGGATATTTCCATTGCTTGGATTGGACGCCACCCCGCGCACCGCGCCTGAAGTCGTGAACCATGAGTAAATATTGTAAGTGTTGGCCACCGTCAGCCCCGCCGGCAAAATCACCCCACCCGCCTCCGGGGGATCGACACCATCATCCAGAATCGTGCCATCGGGAACAATGGCCCAAACCGGTTTGAGGGTATCAGCCAAAGCGGGCCCGCCAGTGATGCTGGCGAAGGCCGTGGCCGTCAGGCAGCTTGCGAAAATCCTGAGCAATGGGTGGCGTGTTTTCATGGAATTAATAGGGAGAGTAACTTCGGCAGACTGCCGGAAAAATACGGTTTCACCAGCGGACATCTACGCACCGACCTGGAAAAGCCGCTACCCGGTATCCTGCCCGTTCCGGTATTAATTCAATGGGTTGAGATCCGGAAAGAGGGGCCTTTTCGGCAAGTCTGCCACGGGATCTCCCTGAATCCGTCCTCAATTCCGCTTCACGCGGAAGAAGTAGCGCTCTCCCTGGATGAACGGTTCCACCACCCGGGCGGTATAATTGGGCGGGTTTCCGGTGATCCCGAAGATGGGGAGAGCCGGAGCGCCCGGATTCACCAGGACTTCCCAAGGCACAGCTTCCATATCTGTGGTGCGCTGCAACTGGTGGGTGTCGGGGCGCCCGAGGCGGGAAGTAAAAGTGATTTCCAAATTGCCCCCATTGGGCGCGATGCCCGTGATCATCGGGTAGGGATCGATCGGCGGGGACGGGAGGGGCGGGGTCGGCTCAGTGATTTCAAAGGTGCCATTGGAGAATGTTTTCGCGAGGGTGTGTCCGCCCCGGGAATATACCCGCAGCAGATTCTGTCCGGAGCTCAGGGTGTAAAGATTGCCCGCGCTATCGAAGGAGAGATCGCGTCCCTGGGTCGTGGTGGGAGCGGGGTAAAGCAGGATATAGGTGCTGAAATCGAACTTGCCCTCCCCGATTTTGATCAACTGGATCGCATTGTCCGGCAGGCGCATCACGGCCAGCCAATTGTCGTCCGAAATATCGCAGGCGACCGAGCCAAGGAAAGGATCGGCCGCGGCAGGTTCGCCAATGAAGGTCTGCCAGGCGGGGCGGGAGGAATCGCTCACGGTGCCGGGAGGAAGTCCGGGGCCGGGATTCGGTTCACCGCCAGGATTGATGATGAAGATGCCGGATTCATTGCCCGACGCGCGGTATTGGGACTTGTAGAGATACCCATCGGCACCCCGGGCGAGGTCGGCCGTCTGAGCCGCAAAATTGATCCCAGTGCTGGTGATCCGGGCCGGAGGGTTGGCCAGCGGCAAAGGATCCCCTCCCTGATTCCATTCCCAGATACTGTTGAGCTGGTTGGCGGTGGCGCTGTCCCGATCCTCCTGCAGATCTTCATCGATCGTCCAGACCTTCAAATCATTGGTCGCGGCGCTGCCGGAAACGGCCACCGCCGCGATACTGCCATGAATTTTTCCCGAGGCGGAAGTGACGGGAAAGGTTGAGCCGACGGGACCGGCGAGCAGATTCAAAGCACCAGCCACATTGCCGTCAGTTTTATAAACAGACCCATTCACATCGGACCAGTCCGCAATAAACAGATCCCCCTTGTCTCCTACCGTAACCCGATAGGGACTGTTGCCGCTGCCGGAACTGGCGAAGCTTCCCGTCAGGGCGCCGGACCCAAGACTGGTGGCCGTGAGGTCGGCATTCATTACATAGATGCCTTCGAGCGTGGACCGCGTGGGGGTGGCAGGCACGGTGGTTGGAGCCGCGATCCCGCTGAGCCCGATGGAGACATAAACCCGCCCGAAGAAGCTGCCCGTGTCCGGTTTCCGGTTCACCGCCAGACCCCGCCCGTTGGCAAACTTGACCAGATCGTTGGTATCGGAACTGAGCTGCTGGAGCACTCCCGATTTCCAGCCGGGAGCGGCCTGTTTTTCCACCTCGATGCGGAAGGAAGTGAAGCCGGCCTTGCTGAAGGTTTTGGTGCCGGCGGGCTCCGGACTGGTGCCGATGACCATGGTGGTGGCGCCTTCATTGAAGACGACCTTCACCGAATCAGCCGATTCGTTAAGCACAAAGGACACGTCGTTCCCATTCACCGTCACCGCGGAGGCATACGGCGCCGCTTGGGAAACCCCCGGCACTAACAGGGTCATCAGAGCAGCAAGGGATATCCTGGACAAATTCATGCCCGAAGGTGGAGCGGATTCGGTGCCGCAGGAAAAGAAAATTCGATGCCCTCTGATTA
>JAYUWQ010000634.1:0-3679 GCA_043753485.1 bacterium | reverse complement strand
CGGCATCGCCCCGGATGGCGGACTCGCAGATGTAGGCGGTCTCGGTGTCGTAAATCATGTTGTCCTTGCCGGCGAGTTTGCAGACCGGGCAGGGGCAGAGCGCGTTGGATTTGTCCTCGAGGGCTTCGGCCTGTTTTTCCTGGACTTCGGTTTTGGTGAACTGGAAGCCGACCTTGTTTTCAGCAGTGAGTTCCAGGCCGGCGGCGAATTCCTGACCAAACCGGTTCCGGAAGCCTTCGAGCGGGCCGACGTAGCGGTCGCGGATCAGGGTGGCGGTTTCCTCTTCGGTCAGGACGCGGCCGGCGACGGTTTTGAAGACCCGGAAGCCGCACTCGGGATTGCGGCATTGGAAGAACTTGTCAGTCTGTTTGAGGGAGGCTTCGCCGCAGACCGGGCACTGCACTTTCAGATCGTCGTATTCCCGCGTCTTGGCGACGAGGGCGTAGGCTTTGGTCTTGTCCACGACCTCGGTGGTGAGCTTCCGGATCTGGCTCATGAAGGTGGACCGGTCGAGCTTGCCGGCTTCCATCTGCTTGAGTTTGAACTCCCAGTTGCCGGTCATTTCCGGGGATGTCAGGACTTCCACACCGATTTCGCCCAGCTGGTCGATGAGGTTGATGCCCTTGGGGGTGGCGATGAGTTCACGGCCGTTGCGCAGAATGTATTGCTCGTAGATCAGGCCTTCGATGGTGGCGGCGCGGGTGGCGGGAGTGCCGAGGCCGCGTTCGCTCATGGCTTCGCGGAGTTCATCATCGTCCACGAGTTTGCCGGCGCCTTCCATGGTGGAAAGAAGAGTGGCTTCGGTGAATTGCGCCGGTGGCTTGGTGGCGTTGGCTTCCACCTCAATGGCAACCGGCTGGGCAGGCTCGCCGGGTTCGGCGGCGACGATGGATTGTTCGCCATCGGAGGCGGCCTGTTTGCCATAGACCTCGAGCCAGCCGGGGACGCGCATGACTTTGCCGTCGGTCTTGAAGGCATCGCTGCCGATGCGGGTGATGCGGGTGGTGAGTTCGAATTCCGCGCTGGGGAAGAAGACCGCGATGAAGCGGCGGGTCACCATGTCGAAGAGTTTCGATTCCTCGGCGCTCAGTTTCTTGGGCGTCAGACCGGTGGGGATGATGGCAAAGTGATCACTGACCTTGGTGGTGTCGAAGACGCGCTTGGTGCCGGTGACATAACCTTTAGTGAGGGCGGTGTCGGCGTGTTTGCTGAGGTCGTCCGCGAGGGAATCGCGGTCCGAGGCCCCGAGGCGGGCAAACCCTTTCATGACGTCCTTCACGTTGGGCAGGTAGTCTTCCGGCAGGTAGCGGGAGTCCGTCCGGGGATACGTCAGGACCTTGTGGCCTTCGTAGAGGGACTGCGCGAGCTGGAGGGTGCGGCGGGCGCTGAAGCCAAAGCGGTTGCTGGCTTCGCGCTGCAGGCTGGTGAGGTCGTAAAGCTGGGGCGGCGCCTGTTTGCTGGGCTTGCGGGTTTCCTCAATGACCCCGGGTATGCCTTCGCAGCGGTCGCGGATGGCCTCGGCATCAGCCAGATTCCAGAGGCGTTCCGGGCGGACGTGGGCGTCGGTTTCGTCCTTTTTGAAGGCTTCGTTGAACCACCGGCCGCGGTAATCCCCGGCCTGCACATGGAAATCACCGAAAACTTCCCAGTAGTCGCGGCTCACGAAGGCGGCAATTTCCTTGGCGCGTTTGGCGAGGATGGCCAGCGTGGGCGTCTGGACGCGGCCGACCGGCGTCTTCAGGAAACCGCCATTGCGGGAGTTGAAGGCGGTGAGGGCGCGGGTGCTGTTGATGCCGACCAGCCAATCGCTCTCGCTGCGGCACACTGCGGCATCGGCGAGGGGTTGCATGGTCTGTTCATCGCGGAGGTGGGCGAAGGCTTCGGTGATGGCGCCTTGGGTCATCGACTGCATCCAGAGGCGTTTCTCCGGTTTTTTGCATCCGGACGCCTGTATAATATAACGGAAGATCAGCTCCCCTTCGCGGCCGGCATCGCAGGCGTTGATGACGGCGGTGACATCGGCGCGTTTGAGGAGTTTTTTGAGGACAGCGAGGCGCTCGGCGCTTTTTTCGATGGGATTCAGGGCGAAATGATCCGGTAAAATCGGAAGGCTCTCGAAGTTCCACTTGGGCTTTTTGCCATCGGCTGCCTCCGGTAGGGAGAGTTCCAACAGGTGCCCGACCGCGGAGGAAATGATGTGGGTCTCGTTTTCAAACCAATCCTTTTCCTTCTCGAATTTGGTCATGCCAGGCAGCTTCCCCAGGACCCGGGCGAGTTCAGTGGCAACGCTTGGTTTTTCGGCAATAATCAGAGTCTTTCCCATGAGAAGTCGGCTTTCCAGTAAATTCAGTGAGGCGGCGCACCGTGGAGGGGTTTTGCCGAAAAAGCAAATGGCGTGCCGTGCCACAACGCGGAACTGATTGACAATCAAGGTGAAACTTCTCCAGAAGTCGCGGCTGGCTCCCTCATTTCCGCCCGCGGGAGGGGCTTGGAGGGCGCCTGTGGCAGCCGCTCGAGACTCCGGGAGGGGTCCCCGTTTCAGGGAAAATCAGGTGCCGGGAGCGCTGGGTTTCGGGTGCGCGGCCATCGCCTTGGCCTCAATTTCCTTGCGGCGGGTCTCGAATTCCCCGCGGGAGGCCTGGCGCTCCTTGTCATTGAGTTCCCCATCATCGTTCTGGTCGAATTTGACGAGGATTTCCATGCGGGCCTTGTCGGATTCCTTGGCGATTTCCTCCCAGACGAGGTCTCCCCGCTGGTTTTCGGCATCGTCGAGTTTTCCATCCCCGTTCAGGTCGAGGTAGCCCAGTTGCTGTTCTTTCCAGGTCCGCTTCCGCCGTTCCATAATTTCCTTCCAAGCCCTGCCATCCATCTGCAGGTCCTTCCCGCCCCGATTGAAGGCCTGCCGGGCCAGCACCATTTCGTTGCCCGTCAGTTTGCCGTCCTTGTTGGCGTCAAACTTCCGCAGCGGCTTGGCGAGGGGGGATTCCTGCGCGGAAGCGGCGGCGAAAGTGAGAGCCAGCACCGCCATGGCGCTGGCGGGGAATTTCAGGAGAGAAGCTTGCATGGGATTATAATAAAGACGCGGGGAGCCGATGTAAAGTTTCGGGGAAGCGGGCTCATCGGGGAATGGGGGAGAGTGGGTTATGGCCAGCCGGGCTGGGGAGTCGGCCCAGCCACCACCAACTGAATCCCGTCACGCCGAGCAGGGCCAGCAACCAGCCGCGCCAAGCGGGATCTTCCCGGCTGTGCTGGCGCGTCATGGCGGCTGTGGCCCCGGAGAGGTCCTGCTGGGTTCCCTTGCCGGTGAAGTCAGCCTCCCGCACATCGGCGAAATGGCTGGCCGTCCGCAGCAGGCGGGTGGAGCCCTGCCAGACTTCCAGAACGCCAGGGAGGTCGGGAGCCCGCAGCAGGGCGGCCTCACGGGTGGGACGTGAACTGTCGGGCTGGCCGGTCGTGCGCAGGGTCAGGACCGGAGGCGCGGGGGCCGGCAGCACCGCGACCGGCAGGGCCTGACCGCATTCAGTCAAGGTCCACTCCTCGGCCGGCCATTGCCGCCGGTAGTCCTCCATCCAGCGGTGCAGGGTGAGCACCAGCGCCGGCAGGCGGCGGGCATTGCTTTTGTTGAGATCAAAATTGAAGCAAAGCTGCTGCGCCCCATCTGCGGTGCGCAGGAAAACCA
>JAYUWQ010000633.1:0-9718 GCA_043753485.1 bacterium | reverse complement strand
TTTCCAGATTCCCCTGCCGGCCGACGAGCACTGCTTCATCACCAGGCGCAGGCCGCTCCGGCAAATCCGTCACATCCACCATGATCTGATCCATGGTGACACGGCCCAGCACCGGGCAACGGCAGCCGGCGATCAGCGCCGCGGCTCCTTGCCCGGAAGCTTGACGGGGTAAGCCATCGGCATAACCTACCGCCAGCGTGGCCACCCGGGTGGGCCGGGTGGTGATGAAGGTGCGGCCATAACTGACCCCGTGCCCGGCGGGCAACTCCCTGTTCAGGGCGATCCTGGTTTTCCAGGCCACGACCGGCCTCAGGCGGGATTGCTCCCGCGGTACCGGGGAGACGCCATACAGCATCAGACCGGCACGGGACCAGCTTCCGCCGGTCTGAGGGTAGGCGGTCAGGCCGGCGCTGTTGGCCAGTTGGGTGGGGCCGATCGCCAGTCCGCTGGCCTGGAGTTCGGCGATGAGGGCGTTGAAACGCTGGGCCTGCTCCATGGTGTAGGCAGGATCGTCATCCGCCGATGGGAAGTGGGAGGCCACGCTATCCAGTTTTAAAAACGGACTGGCCAGCACCGAAGAGAGCAGGGCCGCTGCCTCTCCGGGCAAGGCTCCGATCCGTCCCATCCCGGTATCGATCACCGCATGCACCCGCAGCGGATGACCTTGCCGGGCCGCGGCCCGGGCATAACCTGACACTTCCTCCCGACTGGAAACCGCCGGGCAGAATCCGCCCGCGGCCACCGCCTCCCATTCCGAAGGCAGGGCAGGTCCGAGAATATAAATAGGCAGGGTGAGGCCAGCCTCCCGCAGGACCCGGGCTTCGGTGACATTGGCCACGGCGAAGGCCCGGACCAGATCCTGCATGGCCCGCGCGACCGGCACCATGCCGAGCCCGTAGCCATCGGCCTTCACCACGGCCAGAACGCCCGGGACGGGGTCGGGAAAACAAGCCTGCGCGGCACGGCAATTGTGGCGCAGTGCTTCCAAATCGATCTCCACCCAGGTGCGGGCATCAGGGAGGGCAGGGGTGTCAGGCGGGGAAATCACGGCTTCATTATGCGGGGGGGGGCCGTCCCCGGCAAGCGGACTGGCGGCCCGATCCCACGGGGCCGGAGGGCTGGGGGCGGCAGAGCCTGATTATCTCCGCTTTCCTTCACGGAAGGGCCGCTCATGATCGGGAGAATGTCCGCTCTTCCCACCATCGATCTTGTCAGTCTGTCCCTCGGTATTGATCCCCAGCATTTGGTCTGTTACGGACGGGACAAGGCCAAGGTGTCGCTGGAGGCATTGCCGGGGGGGCCCCTCCGCGGAAAACTGATTCTGGTGTCCGCGATCACGCCCACGCCGGCCGGGGAAGGCAAGACCACGATGTCCATCGGTCTGGCCCAAGGTTTGAAAAAAACCCGGCGTTCCGTGGCCCTGGCGCTGCGGCAACCTTCCATGGGACCCGTGTTTGGCCGGAAGGGCGGGGCGACTGGGGGCGGGAAAAGCTCCCTGACTCCGGCGGAATCGATCAACCTGCACTTCAACGGCGACTTCCACGCCATCACGGCGGCGCACAATCTCCTGGCTTCCGCCATCGATAACCAACTTTTTCTGGGCAGCACCCGGCTGTCACCGGAAGGCGTGACCTGGAAGCGGGTCATGGACATGAATGACCGGGCGCTGCGCCGCATCACGGTGGGTTCCAAAAACACCCAGCGGGCCAGCGGGTTTGATATCACCGCGGCTTCCGAAGTCATGGCCGTGTTTTGCCTGTCGGAAAGTCAGGCGGATCTGCGGGCGCGGTTGAACCGGATGGTGGTCGGATTCACCGCCGACGGCGATCCGGTCACTGCCGAGGAATTCCGGGTCACCGGCGCCATGATGGCGATCCTGCGCGATGCCCTGGCGCCCAATCTGGTGCAGTCAGTGGAAGGCGTGCCGGCATTTGTCCATGGCGGGCCGTTTGCCAATATTGCGCATGGCTGCAATTCCATCCTAGCCACGCGCATGGCCTTGGGTTACGCGGATTTTGCCGTGACCGAGGCGGGGTTTGCCTTCGATCTGGGCGGCGAGAAGTTTTTCCACATCAAGTGCCGCCAGGCCGGCCTCGCTCCGGCAGTGATTGTGTTGGTGGCGACGGTGCGGGCCCTGAAAATGCACGGAGGCACTGCCCTTGCCGATCTCACCCTCCCGGATGTCGCCGCAGTGCAGCGGGGTTTGGATAATCTCGCCGCCCATGCGGAGAGCGCAGCCCGGTTCCAGCGCCCGGTGGTGGTGGCCATCAATCAGTTTGGCACCGACCACGAGGATGAACTGGCAGCGGTGCACGAGTTCTGCAAAGCCAACGGCCTGCGCAGCGCCACCGCCAATGTCTTTGGGGCCGGGGGGGAAGGAGCCATCGCGTTGGCGGATCTGGTGGCGGAAGCCGCCGAGGAGACGGTGCCGGAACTGCCGTATCTCTATGCCGAGAATGATCCGGTGGAGGCCAAACTGCACGCCATCGCCACCCAGATTTACGGCGCGGACGGCGTCACCCTGACCCCGGAGGCCCGGGCCCGGCTGGAGCTTTTCAGCCGCCATGGCTTCGACCGGCTCCCGCTCTGCATGGCGAAAACCCAGAACTCCCTGAGCGATCAATCGGCCCTGCTCGGACGGCCCCGGGACTTCACCATCACGGTGCGTGATTTTGAACTTGCCGCCGGAGCCGGATTCCTCGTGGCGCTCACCGGCACCATGATGCGGATGCCCGCCCTGCCGAGGCTGCCGGCGGCCGAACGGATCGAGGTGCAGGACGATGGCACCATTACCGGGCTCATGTCCTGAGGCTCTCTGATGGGACCCGGAAAGTGCGTGGATTTACCCCAGGAATCAGGGGATTCCCTGCGTTTTAGAGCTTGGCAGCGAACTTCTGTTTCTGCCACCCTTGGTCTTTGTCATCCCAAGCTGATGCCCTCCGCTGATTTTCATGAATATTGAGCCCCCCGCCCCTTCCGCCGACGAGCCGCCCCCCGCGGTGGAGACCCACCTTGCCAGTGAGGTGGTTCCAGCCCATTCATCGTGGTGGTACCGCATTGGCGGAGGCAGTCTCACCGTCAGCATGATCATCCATGCGATTGTCATTCTGATCGCCATTCTGATCGTGCGCACCGTCACCACCGTGCCCCCGGAAACGGTGGACTTTCTGCCCGGCGGGGGCGGCGGAGGAAAAGGCAGCGCTGCTAAAATTGCGGAGAAAAGGCGGGCCGTGTCCATGAGTGTGCCCAAAACCCGTACCGTCAGCTCGGCCACCAACTCCGCCGTCAGCCTGCCTGATCTGCAGACCAGCATGAGCGATTTCAGCAATCTCACCTCCACCGCAGCCATGGGAGGCGGCATCGGAGGCGGCAGTGGCGGATTGAGCGGCAGTGGCAGCGGCGGCATGATGGGCAATGGGCGGGGCACCGGCATGGGGCCCGGGATTGGCCGTGGTTTTGTGGGGCTGCCCCTCTTCGGCACCAAAATCGATGCCCGGCGCATGGCGGTGGTGCTGGATATGTCAGGTTCCATGTATCCCTACCTGCCGATCGTGATCAAGGAAGTGGACAAGGTGGCTCCCGGCTCCATGGTCATCCTCCACTATGGCTGCGGGCTTTCTGATGCTGAGGTCCGGAAACCCTCCCTCGAGTTCACCACCGACAAGGAGTTCGACAAGGACCGGATCGTGACTTCCCTGCTGGAGTCCGCCACCGCAGCCATGAGCAAGAGCGAACGGGAAGCCTTGCTGGCCTTGGTGAAGAAGCGGCCGAAAACCTTGTACGTGCCCTCGACCAACGTCGGCACTACTTGGGTGGCCCTCACTGATTCCAAGCTGAAGGATGTCGATGCCATTTATTGGTTCGCCGACTTCGCCGATGGCATCTCCAAGGATCGCCTGGAGGAGGTGGGCCAGAAGCTGCGCTCCCGGAAACAGAAACTCTACATCCATCCGTCCAATCCCAAATGGCTGGAGGGCGGCGACCCGCTCGCCATCAATGTGGCCAAAGTGGAGAATGAAATCGTGAAACCCACCGGTGGCAAGGTGCTGAAGGTTGAAATCAAAAAGGACATCCCGGTCAAGGAGACTACCAAGCCGAAACCCAAGCCTGCCGGCTGACTGTTTTCCCTGGCCTCCCTTCAGGGCAGTTCTTTCGTCCGGAAAACCGGCAACCGCAGCTTGAACAGGATCGCACTGAGCCGCAGCACCAGGGTCAGCCCCATCGCCGCCAGCGGCGCATGGGGGAAATCCGGCACCCCCTGACGCAGTCCCACCAGCAGCGTGGCTCCCGCGAGCGCTGCCGTGGCATACAGGTAAATCTCCGGGCGGAACACCAAGGGCACTTCCCGCCTTAACACATCCCGCAATACCCCGCCCGCGACTCCGGTGACGACCCCCAGCAGGACGGCGATCAATCCGGATGATTGCAACTGCAGCGACTTCTCCGTCCCCACGATGGTAAACAGCGCCAGGCCAAAGGCATCCGCGATCAATAACACCCGGTGCGGCATCCGGAAAAACCGCGCCGCCACAAAAGTCAGTAGTGCTGCCACCAGCGCGGCCACGATGTAACTGGGATTCTGAATCCAGAAAATTGGATAAGCGCCGAGGCAGACATCGCGGATCGTGCCCCCGCCCATCGCCGTCACGGTAGCCAGCACCAGAATGCCGAACAGGTCAAAGCGCTGCCCGGAAGCCGCCAGCACGCCCGAAATGGCACAGACCGCGACGGCGAAGAATTCAAACCAAACCATCCCCCATCAAAGCACCCCCACCCCCGCCGGCAAGCGCGGCCGCCCGGCGGAAAAGGCAGCGCGGGCCATGTGCCGTTACTTACCTCCAAAGAAAATATGCAGCTTCGTCCAAATTGATTTTGATGGCTGGCAGTGCTTGCAAATACGCACTCGATTTGGATCCTCCGGGCGCTCGCCCTGAATGGGAGATGACCAATTATGCTGATCGCCATCTTTCCCGATCGCTTCGCACGGGCATCCCTTCGCAGACTCTTCACAAAGCGCCCGCTCTTCATCGGTTTCAGGTTGCTTGGCCACGTAAGAGTATCCGCCCGGGTCATTTCTTTTGAAGACTGTGGGCGCGGTTTCACGGCAAAGATCGCAATCGAGGCATTGGTCATGGACGTAATACCTCCCGGGTGCGTTATCTGCGAATCGGTATGCGAAGTCAGTCATGGGCGATATTTCATGTTCGCGGAAGGATTCAATTCCTGCAACTCCGCCCGGAGCGCACCGAAAGGGTTCGAATTGAACAGATCATGGAAACGGAAGGCAGTGCAGGGCTGTGTCCGGTGGTTTTGGTTGGAAGCGCGGGCACGCATACCCGATCCCGCCGGGTATACAAGAAATCCGGCGGGATTCGGTGGGTGCTTGCTGGTGGATCTCAAGCCGCCGCAGATGGTGGCCGGCATGGCGGCCGGGACGGGCCAATGCTTCATAATTCTTACGGGTCTATTCCGGCTGGCAGAGCGGGGCGCGGAATTCCCCTGAACGGGTGCCGAGATTGCCGTAACGGTGATAGTCGAAGCTCAGGCTCTGCTCCTGCAGATACCAAAGCAGTTCCACCCGGCCTGTCGCTAGGACAGGATGGTCGGCCAGATAAATCTGAGTCGCAGCCGCCGTCCGGCGTAATTCGAGGGGCACCCGTCCGGGCGCGGCATAACGCACCCGGTCGGTGGCGTGATGGCGCAGCGCATCGGCCAATTCCTCGTCGGTTTCGGTCAGGAACTCGATCGCCGCCGCCCAGTCCTCGGTGGCCTCCTGCAGGCGCTCCAAGGCCGGGGAAATCAAGCCCGGCGGGGTACTCACGGTGATACGGCTGCCCACGGTGCGTGCTGCGGCGACGCGGGCGAACAATTCGAAGGCATTGTCTGCGGGATGGACCCGGATGCGCAGTTCCTTCACCGGCAGATAACGCCGCAGATTGTCTTGACCGATCAGGCGGAAGTGATCATGGGCCTGGGAAAATTCCTGCGCCCATGCGGCTGCATACTGGTCCAGGGCCACCGTCAGGCGGTCCCGTTCCGTAGCGTCCGGCCAGTTCAAATCCGCCAGCAAGCGTGCTCCCATCGATTGCCCGGGCAAGGTTGGGATCGCGGCAGGCATCGATTCCGTAAACTGCATGAACTGCGCGACATAGTTGGGGCCGCCGGCCTTCAGCCCAGGGCCGAAAGCACTCTTGCCCATCCCGCCGAAGGGTTGGCGCAGCACTACCGCCCCGACAGTGCTGCGGTTGATATACAAATTCCCGGCGCGGATGCCGGCTTTCCATTCTGCCTGTTCGCGGTCATCCACGCTTTCCAGTCCACTGGTCAGGCCAAAACCGGTCTGGTTCACCAGGGCAATGGCCTGAGGAAGTTTTTCATAACGCATCACCCCCAGCACGGGGCCGAAGAATTCCGTCAGGTGCGTGTAGCCTCCCGGCACGACACCCCACTTGATCCCAGGCGACCACAGGCAGTCGTTCCCCTGCAACTTGCGCGGCATCAGGGCCCACGACTCGCCGGTTTCCAAGGTCAGGAGGGCATTGGCCAAATCACCGGAGGGTGCTTTGATGAGGGGTCCCATTTTGGCAGGCAGTTCCCAGGCGGAGCCCACCGTCAGGCTTTCCGCGGCTTCGATCAGGGAACGTTTGAATTCCGGATCATCGTGGACCTCGGCTTCGAGCAGCAGGAGGGAAGTCGCGGAGCACTTTTGCCCGGCATGGCTGAAGGCGGAGTGCAGGACGTTTTTGATGGCGAGGTCCCGGTCTGACAGGGCGGTCACGATGGTGGCATTCTTGCCCCCGGTTTCTGCGCTCAAGGGAAGGTCCGGCTTGGCCTCCAGCATCGCCAGCGCCGTCTCCGTGCCGCCGGTCAGGATCACCGCGTTTACGAGCGGATGCTGCACCAGCAGACTGCCTTCCTTCCCGCCGGAACAAGGCACAAACTGCAGCGCCTGCTTGGAGACTCCGCCACGCCAAAAGCACTGACATAATTCCCAGGCCGGCAGCACGGCATCCGATGCCGGTTTCAGAATCACGGTATTGCCCGCCGCCAGCGCGGCGGCGACTCCGCCGCAGGGGATGGCAATGGGGAAATTCCATGGTGAGACTACGACCACCACTCCCTTGCCTGCCACCTGCACGTGCGGCCCGAGATCCTCCATGAACCACCGGGCATTCTCCGCATAAAATTCCACGAAATCGACCGCCTCGCTCACCTCCGGATCGGACTCGGCCAAAGTCTTGCCCGCATTGGCCAAGGCCGCCCCCATCAGGTCCGCCCGAGCCATGCGGAATTCCTGGGCCACCTGCCGCATTACGGTCTGCCGCTCCTGCGGGGACAACTGCCGCCACCCGCTTTCATCGCGGGCGGCGCATTCGACAGCTTTTGAAATATCTGCGGCATCCGCCTGCCGGTAACGTCCTGCGGTCACGCCGGGCCGGGAAGGATCCTGACATTCCCTGATGCTCCGATCATGCAGAAGGTCCTGCCCATCTATCAACAGTGGCACCTCGACTTGGCGTGATTTCCAGTTGTTGAGAATCGTCAGGGCCCACTCCGCGTGATGGGGCAGGGACCAATCGGTATCCGCCTCATTCTGGAAAGCCAACCACGATCTGAGGGGCGGCAGCAGCTTGCTGGCGTCCTGCCGCCGGTCCTGCGTCCGGCATGGGGTGTGGCGCAGGTGGGGGATCAGTTCAAACGATGCCCGGAATCCTGCTTCCAGTTCATGCCACTGCGGACTGCCCGGCACCAGCTTGAAGGTGTGACGCAGGAAGTTTTCGGGTCCGGTGTTTTCATCAAGCCGGCGGATCAAATAACCAATTGCGCTGAGGAAGTGCTCCTGGTGGCAGACAGGCGCATACAGCAGCATTTGCGGGGCTTCCTCGAACAAGGCCCGCCGCTGGTGATTGGCCATGCCTTCGAGCATCTCAAACTGGATCCGGTCCACCGCTCCCTGGTGCCGTGCCATTACCAGCGCGTAGGCCACATCGAACAGATTGTGAGAGGCAATCCCCAGCTTCACTGCCGCGAGGTTTTCCGGCCGGAAGCCTTCGTGGACCATGCGCTTGTAGTTGGCATCTGTCCCGGGCTTGGTCCCGAATGGCGCCTGGGGCCAGCCTTTGACGGAGGCCTCATGCCGCTCCATTTCCATGTTGGCCCCTTTGACGATTCGCAGGGTGATCCCCGCTCCGCCGGCCTGCACCCGCCGCCGCGCCCAGGTATTGAGCTTCTGCTGCCAGGACCAGGAGTCCGGTATGTAAGCCTGGAGCACGATGCCGGCGCTCACCTGATCCAACCCGCGCCGCTCCAGGGTGCGCATGAAGACTTCACAGGTCAGGCTGAGATCACGGTATTCCTCCATGTCAAGGTAGATGAACTTGGGCACACGGGTGCCGTCCTGACGGATAAAGGTGGCCCGCTGCGCGCTGCGGTAAAGCCGCTCCAGGCGGTCACACAGCGTGCCGATGGTATGCTCCCGCGCCAGCGGCGACATCTGCGAATAAAGCGTCGAGATCTTGACCGAAAAGACCTCGGTTTCCGGCTGTTGCAGCGCTTCCAGATAAAGTGTCAGGCGGCGTTCCGCCTCCGCCTCGCTGAGAATGGCCTCGCCGAGGAAATTCACATTCATCCGCAGTCCCTGCTCGGTGCGCTGCCGCAAATGTCCGGCCAGCACTTCAGGCTCGGCGGGCAGAATTACGTTTGCCGTTTCATGCTGCATGTGGCCTCTCACCATCGGTACGGATACGCCCGGCAGCCAGCCGCCGAAGGTCTGGAATCCCCTCAGCATGGCCCGGTCCAGCGCACTGAAAAAGCGGGGTATGCCCTGCACGTCCAGGATGTGGGTGAACTGATCGGCCACCCGCGCTGCGGCCCGCGGGCGGAAGGCCTGATCGGTCAGTTGGACCAAGGTGGCCTTGTCCGAGGGCGTCTGCAGCATCCGGTCCAGTTCCGCCTGCTGCCGTTTCTCGGCTGGAGTCTGCAGCGTGGTGGCGCGCCGCTGGAGCTGCTGTGCCATGGCGATGGCTTCTGCGATGAGGTCAGGATTCATGGCGGCACCGGGGTTCAAGGCTGGGGTTTCAGGGGCAAGTCATGCCGGCGTTGGTCTTCGTCCCGTTTGAAGAGGGATCCCACTTCCACGACGTAGGAATCCCCCGCCCTTTTCACCCACGCACAGTCTGGTGAGTCCGGGCCGCCTTTGTCAGGATAGTAGGCGCTGACTTTGGTCAAAGGCGGGGTGCTGCCATTCAGGCGCGGGGCACTGAAGCTCACATTCACTTTTGGGATGCCGGATTTTGGGATTTTTGCGGTGCTGTAGACTTCCACGAAGACGGAATGCTTGCCCCAGAAAGTGAAGTCGGTGCCTTCAAACCGCAGGCTGCCGACTTCAACCGCATCCCCTTCCATCGGCTTCACCCGGCAGGTAAACCAGGTGCAGGCCTTGCCCTCCACTGCTTCGCCCGCCTCTTTGGTCAGGCTCCAGGTGTAGGTGCCCCTGGTCCAGGCAAAGGGACGGCGCACGCTGGCGAATTCGCCCTCATACCCGGCGCTCTCCACAAGGCAATCCGGTGCGGAAATCCTGACGTGATCGAGGCCGATGGGGGTCTTTTTATCATGCGACCAGCGGGAGAAGATCGCCCCTTTGCCCCGATGCACCCGCTCGCGGCTTTCCTTGTCCGCCCAGCCGTTGATATTGGTTTGGATGCCGCCATAGAAAGTC
>JAYUWQ010000632.1:0-1517 GCA_043753485.1 bacterium | reverse complement strand
GCATTCCGAGGGTCTTTTTCCTTGGCAAGCAATGCGGTAGAATCGGTTCCTCGCCTTCTGCGGCTGGTTTTCCCATTCCCATCAGGGGGACCATCAGTTTCACCTGAAAAATGCGGCAATTTTGGTCGCATTATGAGGTTGATCTTCAGGATCGGAAAGTCATCCTCCCCAGGCTTCCGTCAGTTCCGACTGATGGTTCACCACCCGATTTTAGCCTCGGACAGCAGTTCCAGAACCAGCGGGGCCCGCGCTATCCTTGTAAACACCCGCACCAACACGACTCTCTCCAATGGGTTTCTGTTTGGTTATGGCACCTCCCCGTCTTTGGAAGCCTACGCCCATACCGGCCTCACCTCGGGAGCGGGCACCGTGCAAACCGCCCCCATCGCTGCGTCAGGCTTTGATCTGCTGGCATTGGAACGAAACGGCCTGAACAGCAAAATTTTCAGCTTTAGCGACACCGCCACCAACAGCACATCCACGACTTGGACTGGATTCAACCCGTCTACCCTAACCACGACTCAGATCGGCACGGAAGGAGGGGCCCACTACTTCTTCGGAGATATCGCGGAAATCATTGCCTTCGAAAGAATTCTAACACCGGGTGAAAGTGATCAGGTGGTCAAATATCTCGGCGATAAATATCTGATTGCGACTGCTTCCGCCGTTCCGGAACCTTCCATCCTGAGCTTTCTGGGCGCAGGAGCCCTGCTTTTCGGGAACTGGCACCGGCGCCGGAGCGAGTAGTTGCTCCGGAGATCAGCGATGAGGTCGGGCTTATGCCTTCCGCATCCGCAGGGCCGGGGCGGCAGCGAGGAGGGTCCGGGAGTATTCGTGTTGGGGGGAGGCCATCAGGGATTCGGTTTCGCCCAACTCGACGATCCTGCCTTGGCGCATGACGGCCACGCGGTCGGCCAAGTAGCGCACCACGGAGAGGTCGTGGGACACGAAAAGCATCGTTAGGTGAAGTTCGCGGGTGAGTTTTTGCAGGAGATTGATGATCTGGGACTGGATGCTGACATCCAGCGCGGAGACGGGCTCGTCCGCGATGAGGAGGCGCGGCTCCGGCCCGAGGGCGCGGGCGATGGCAATGCGCTGGCGCTGGCCGCCGGAGAATTCGTGAGGGTATTTGAGGGCGGCGGCGGGGTCGAGGCCGACGCGCTCCAACAGATTGCCGACCTGACTCCAGCAGGCGGCTTTTTCGGGATTCCCGGCGCGGGCGGAGATGGCTTAGGCGAGGGTGCTGAAGATGGTGAGGCGTGGATTGAGCGAGGCGTAGGGGTCCTGAAAGACCATTTGGAAATTCAGCCGGGCGGTGCGCAATTGTTTGGAATTGAGGGTGGAGAGGTCCTGCCCTTCCAGAATGATGCGGCCCGCCGTGAGCGGCTGGAGTTGCATGATGGCGCGGGCGAGAGTGCTCTTGCCGCAGCCGGACTCGCCGACGATGCCGAGGATTTCGCCTTTAGCGATGGTGAGGCTAACATCGTCCACGGCTTGGATAGGGGGCGCGCCGTGGC
>JAYUWQ010000631.1:0-3686 GCA_043753485.1 bacterium | reverse complement strand
AAATGGTGCAGGGGCGGCGCTTTGAAGCCGGCAAGAATGAAGTGATCGTCGGGGTGGGGGCCGCCCGGGCCTTCCGTGGTCTGGATGCGGGAAGCCAGATCAAAATAGGTCCGGATACCTGGACCATTACCGGTATTTTCACCTCGGGCGGCGGCATCGCGGAATCCGAAATCTGGACGGACGCCGCCGTGCTCCAGTCCGCCTACAAACGCCCTGACGGATTCCAGTCGGTCTACGTCAGGCTGGAATCGGAGTCGGCTTTCACCGGCTTCAAGGATGCCCTGACCAGCAATCCCCAGCTTCAGATCAAAACGACCACCCTGGCGAAGCACTACGCGGAACAAAGCAGCGGCACCTCGGGTTTCATCACGGGCATCGGAATTTTTATCGCGGTCCTGATGGCTTTCGGGGCTTTGTTCGGGGCTTTGAATACCATGTACAGCGCGGTCTCAGCACGCACCCGCGAGATCGCCACGCTGCGGGCCATCGGTTTTGGCAGGGGGCCCGTCATCGTTTCCGTTCTCGTGGAATCATTGATCCTGGCGCTGGCCGGAGGAGCCCTGGGGGCGGGATTGGCATGGCTGGCCTTCGACGGTTATCAGGCCGCCACCATGAATTTCCAAACCTTCAGCCAGGTCACCTTTGCGTTCGCCGTCACCCCGGCGCTGTTGCTCACCGCTATCATGACCGCCGCGGTGCTGGGCCTGATCGGCGGCCTTTTCCCGGCCATCCGCGCCGCCCGGATGCCGATCGCCTCTGCGTTGCGGGAGGTGTAACGCAGTGACACAGCGCTCGGGATTCCGTTATTCAGACTCCGGCAGCACAATCCGGCGGCGGGGCTGTCTGCCCTTGGGGCCCGGCGTGGAGGATTCCTGGATGATGTTGCGCTCATGGGGCGGTTTGGCGTCAGGCGTGATAACGGAATTTTCGTCTCCTGGCGTGGTGTCAGGGATGGCGGTTGGCAGGATGTGGCGGCGTGATAGAGGGGACGCAGGCTGGCCGGATTCCGGGGGATGTGCAGTGCGCCAGGCCGGCGGCACGGCTTCAGCTCCTTTGAGAGTGCCCTCGACCCTCTCGTCGTTCACGGACGGGGGGAATTCGCGGACATTCCAATCGAGGCCGAGGCGGGCGAGATGTTCGCGCAGGAAACTGAGCCGCCAGATTTGGATGGCTTGTTTTTCGATTCAGACGGCGGCGAAGCGGCCATCCGGCGAGAGCACCACGGAGTAGGGGGCGGAACCGGTTTCTGCCAGCGGATGCACCGGGATTTCGGGATCGCGGCCGCCTTGAAAGGTCAGGCGGGCCGGGATGCCGCCGACTCTGGGCAGGATGAGGGCGCTAGCGGGCGGTTTGGAGGGCTCCGGAGGTGCGCCGGTATAGGGTTCCGCCGGGCCGAATTCCGCCTGGCCGTCCGGCGGGGTGCGCAGGACGGCGCGTTGCCAGCCGTCACCCGTTTGATAGTAGAGAGAGTGGCCATCGACCCGGAAATCCCTGGCCCCGGCTTTCAGGTGCCACGAGGTGGGATCAAGGGAATAGACGTCGGTGAAAACAAGGGTTCCATCCGCCAGTCGGGAGATGATCCATCGGCTGTCGGCGCTGAAGGCGGGGGATTGTTCGCTGCGATGTTCAAGGACGGAGGCACACCAATGGGTAAGACCAGTGACGGCGATTTCCCGCAGTTCCGGGGCGGGGCCGAGGAGTTTGACCACTTCCGGCAGGAACTCCGGCAGCAAGGTGTAGGCCGTGGCCCAGCCACGGGCTTCCGCCATCTCCAAGGTCGTGTTGGCGGAATACCGTCGGAGTAATGCATTGGTTTCGACCAATGCTGTTTTTCCGAGCAACTGTTCGCGGATATCAATGAAATGCCAAATCCACCATGCCAGCACCATGACCAACAGCACCCATGGCAGGCAGGCTGGCCAGATGGGAACCTGACGGTCTGAGGGCGCGGGCAGCCGGGGCATGGCCAAAAATGCGGCCGCCGATCCTTCCTGTCAACTTCCGAAGATGTCAGAGCGGCTTCAGCGTGATATGACGGAACCAGGCTTCGTCGTTGTGATCCTGGAGCATGATGCGGCCTTTGGGGTTTTCCGCGAAGCCGGGGACGGCTTTGAATTTGCTTTTGGCGAGGGCGGCTTTGAAGGTCCCGCTGGTGAGGTCTACGCTGAGGACTTTGGCGCCGTTGAGCCAGTGCTCGAAGGTGTTGCCTTTGACGATGACTTTGGAGGTATTCCACTCACCGACGGGCTTGAGGGGTTTGTCAGCGGCCGGAGGCAGGATGTCGTAGAGGGAGGCGGTCTGGCGCTGCGCTCCGATTTTGCCGTCAGGATGGTTGACGTCATCCAGGAGCTGGTATTCGCAGCCGAGCATTCCTTTGTCAGGGTATTTGGTCATGCGGTATTTCAGACCGCTGTTGCCGCCGGGGGAGATTTTCCATTCCCAGGCCAGTTCGTAGTTGCCGTATTCCTCGGCGGTAAAGATATCGCCGCCTTTGGAGGCGCGGTGCAGCACACCGTCCGCTTCAACGACCCAGCCGGAGGTGACGGGTTTTCCCTCGGCCGTGGTCCAGCCGGTGAGGTCCTTGCCGTTGAAGAGCGGCTTGGCCTCCTGCCCGGCAGCGGACATGAGCAGGCAGGCAGAAAAGAACAGGGAGCGGAGGAACATGGTTCGGAATGATGTGGAGGATTGCGGGGCTGGAGCGGAAACGAATGCGGCGGACCAGTCTTTCAACCAGTCCGCCGCTGCCAAGGGAGTTTTGCCTGAAATAGGGCTTAGGGAAGGGGTTTCACCATGATGTCCTTGTAGAAGGCCTCGCAGCCTGGGTCATGGGCTTGGAAAGCAAAGGTGCCGCCGTCCTTGATCCAGCGGCCTTCCATGCCACCACCGCGTGGGTCGCCTTCCTTCTCGGTGTATTCGGTGACCACTTTGCCATTGATGCTGATGGTGATTTTTTTGTCCTGCACCTTGATGTTGTAGTCAAACCATGTGTCGTCGGGGACGAGTTTTTCGTTCACGTCCTTCACGGCGTAAAGGCTGGCGGTGCGGCGGGGGTCTTTGTCGAAGGAGTTGTTGACTTGGCACTCGTAGCCTTTGGAGGGCCATCCGTCCTTTTGATATTCGGTGGCGAAGTAGATGCCGCTGTTGGCGTTTTTCTTCGTCATGACCTTGGCCTTGAACTCAAAGTTCTTGAACTTCGCGCCATTCACTTCGCCCGCATAAAAAATGTGGGAGCGGCCGCCTTTGATGTGGATCGCCCCATCCGACACGCTGAAGGCGGAGGGGTTTTCTTCATTCACTTTCCAGCCGGTGAGGTCCTTGCCATTGAACAGGGACTTCCAGCCATCCTTCGCCTCTTCGGCGCGGGCGGTGAACAGGGAGACGGCCAGGGCCGCCATGGTGGCAAACGGGATGAATTTTTTCATGGGTTGGTGATACGGGGAGAGCGGAAGCGATTTCTCGCGGAATTTCCGGGATTGAACGGAGTCTAGGGCTGGCCTTTTCCCGTCAGTTTGGCAATCACAAAATCCTGGACGGTGCGGTGGGTGACCCCGGTGGCGCCGGGGTGTTGGAGTTCGCTGGCGACGCCCGAGGCCTTGAGTTTTTCCTGCAGGCCCACCCCGAAGTTGGCGCTGTGGGTGGGGTCCTTCTGCTCCTGCCCCATGGCGGGCGGGGCGGCGTAGAACAGA
>JAYUWQ010000630.1:0-9742 GCA_043753485.1 bacterium | reverse complement strand
GTTGAGGCGGTCCACGAAGTCCCTCGTCTTGAGTTCCACAGCTTGCTGCAGGGTGGGCCCGATTTCCTTGAGTTTGAGGAGGACGGCACGGGCCGCGGCGAGTGTCAGGGGATGGCGGATGAAGGTGCCGGCGAAAAAGGTGACGCCGACTTCGGGCATGGAGTCGTCGCCGTATTGCCACGCTCCGCCGTCGAGGGCGTCCATGTATTTCCGCTGGCCGCAGATCACGCCCAGGGGCATGCCGCCGCCGATGACTTTGCCGTAGGCGACGAGGTCGGCCTGGATGCCGAAGTGAACTTGCGCCCCGCCCGGGCCGGTGCGGAAACCCAGCACCACTTCATCGAAAACGAGGGCGGTGCCGGTTTCGCGGGTGATGGCGCGGAGCTTTTGGACGAAGTCGATAGGGACCACATCCGGACGGCGGGACATCACGGGTTCCACCAGCACGCAGGCGATCTCGTGGCCGCAGCGCTGCAGGATTTCGAGGGACTCGGGATTGTCGTATTCGAGGACAAGGATGCTGGCCTGGGCGAGGTCCGGAATGCCGGGCGCAATCGGGATGGAGCGCAACTCGCCGTTGGTGACGAGGGGGCGGGCAAGGACTTCGTCGAAGATGCCGTGATACCCACCGGCGAACATGGCGATGATCTTGCGGCCGGAGATGGTGCGGCTGGTGCGGATGGCGGCCATGAGGGCTTCCGATCCGGTATTGCAGAAGGCGACGCGTTCCTGGCCGCTGAACCCGCGGATGAGGTGGGCGACCTCGCCCGCCAGCGGTGAGGTGGGCCCAATCTCGAAACCCAGATCGATCTGGGCGTGGAGAGCATCGGTGACGAATTTCGGACGGTGGCCGAAGAAGCCGAGACCGAAACCGTGGACGACGTCGATCCAGCGGTGGCCGTCGGTGTCCCAAAGATAAGCGCCTTCGCTGCGGTCGGTGACGGTGGGGAAGACCATGTCCTTCCACAGGAGATTGAATCCGGCGACGGCGCGGGGGTCGGCCAGGACGTCGCGGTGGTCGGCGGTAAAGGCTTTGGCTTTAGGGTATTTTGCGGTGTAAGTGGCGATGAGACCGGCGAGATGCTCCTGCTGGGTGGGCGTGAGGCTGCCATCCTTGGCGCGCTCAATGGGCTTGAAGGGGCCGAAGGCGATCTTCCTGCCGTCGCTGCCTTTGAGCGTTTTGACGGGGACGGTGTAGGCAGAGGCGGTGGGGCTGGAAGAAGTGGCACCGGGCTGGAGGGTGGTGCGGAGGGCGCTGATTTGTTGCTCAATGATGGAGAGGCGATCGGCGGTGGAGCCGGGGGCCGGGGCGGCGGAAAGATCAGACGTATGGGCCTCATGGGCCGCAGGTGGCCTGTTTTCAGCGGTTGGGACAGGCGCGGCAGGCTGGAATTTGTCAGAGGGAAGTTGGGCGTCCAGCCAGGTGGCGAGATCGGCGATGCTGGCTTGGTCTTCCATCAGTTGACGGAAGGTGATCTTGAGGCCGAAGTGTTTTTTGAGGGAGTTGGAGGCGGAGGTCAGGAAGAGAGAGTCAAAACCGAGATCCAGGAAAGGTGTGGCGGGGTCGGCAGTGGTGGTGTCGATGCCGGAGATCTGGTGGAGTTGGGTGCGGAGTTCCCCGACAAGATGGGCTTGGCGTGAAACGGCAGGGGCCAGGGGAGCCGCCGAAACGGTGACGGGGATGTCAGGCGATGCGGCGACAGCGGTGCCGGTGGGGAGTTGGATCCACGCTTCGCCTTCGCGGGTGGTTCCGGCGGGAAGGATGGTGTCAGGGCAATAGCGTTGGCGCTGGAAGGGGTAGCCGGGGAGGGGAAGGCGGAGGCGGCGGGTGTGGTGGTGGAAGGCAGGCCAGTCGATCGTCAGGCCAGTGGCCCAGGCTTTGCCGAGGGATTGCAGGAAGGTGGAATATTCATTGGCTCCGGCATCCTTGGCGGGAGGCAGCAGCGGGAGTGAAGCTGTGCTGGCGGCGGCAGGATGTTGTTTGGTCAGGGGAGTGAGCGCGGTGCCGGGACCCACTTCAAGGAAGAGGGACGGGCCGGCCTGGCAGAGTGTGGCAATGCCATCGGCGAAACGGACGGCGTGGCGGATGTGGCGGACGTAGTAGTCAGGATCAGTGGCTTCAGCTTCCGTGATCAATTGGCCCGTAAGATTGGAAAGGTAAGGAAGCTGTGGCGGATGGAGCGTGATGCCGGCGATGGCAGTGCGGAAGGTTTCCAGCGCCGGATCCATCATGCGGCTGTGGAAAGCGTGGCTGGTATGCAGCTTGCGGGCGGAGTGTCCGGCGGCTTCCAGGGTCAGGGCGAAGGCGTCGATGGTTTCGGTGGGTCCGGAGACGACGGTGAGGCCCGGGGAATTGAGCGCGGCAGTGTCGAGGGTGGCGGGGAGCAGTGGCAGGAGTCCAGCCTCCGGCAGGCGGACCGCCAGCATGGAGCCCGGGGCCATGGAGGCCATGAGGCGGCCACGCAGGGCGACCAGTTTGGTGGCGTCTTCGAGGGACATGACGCCGGCCAGAGTGGCGGCGACGTATTCACCAATGCTGTGGCCCAGCATCGCCGAGGGCGTCAGGCCGAAGGAGAGGAGCAGCTTGCCGAGGGCGTATTCGACCGCGAAAAGCGCTGGCTGGGTGCAGCGGGTGTCGTTGAGATCCTGGATGTTATGGAGGTCGAGGTCCGCTTTGGCGAAACCGGTGGCACAGGCGTCGTAGGCTTCGCGGTAGGCGGGTTCGTGGGCGTAGAGTTCCTGGCCCATGCCAGGGTGCTGGGAGCCCTGTCCGGGGAAAAGGAAGACCACGGGAAGATCCGGATTTTCCGTGTGGGTAAGCGGCGCGGGAGTGCGGAGTTGGGCAATGGCGTCGGCGAGGGAGGAGACGGCAATAGCGCGGCGGTGGGGGAAGGCCTGGCGGCCGGTTTGCAGGGTCCAGGCAGTGTCGGCGAGGAGGTGAGGTGAGATTCCAGATTTGAAATCGGAGAGGGAAGCTTCGAGGTGGGTGGCAAGTTTTTCGCAGGCGGCAGATAGGGCGCCGGGGGTTTTGGCGGAGAGGACGAAAAGTTGGAGTGACCGGGTGGGGGCTTCGGAAGGGGCGATGGCGGGGGCTTCCTCCAGCACGACGTGGGCATTGGTGCCGCCGACGCCAAAACTGCTGACCCCGGCGCGGAGGGGGTGCCTGTTGGTCCACGGCTGGAGCTTGTCGACGACGTAGAACGGGCTTTCCTCCAGATGCAGCGCGGGGTTGGGCCGCTTGAAGTGGAGGGTGGGGGGAAGCTGGCGGTGATGGAGCGCCAACGTGGTTTTGATGAGGCCTCCGATACCGGCGGCGGCGTCCATGTGGCCCGTGTTGGATTTGAGGGAGCCCAAGCCGCAGAAGTTTTTGCGGGCGGTGCCAAGGCGGAAGGCCTGGGTGAGGCCGGCGACTTCGATAGGGTCGCCGATGGGGGTGGCGGTGCCATGGCCTTCGATGTAGGAAATAGTGTCAGGATCGATGTTGGCGAGGGCCTGGGCGAGGGCGATGACTTCGGCATGGCCATCGACGCTGGGGGCGGTGAAGCTGGCTTTTTCCCCGCCGTCGTTGTTCAGGGCGGCGCCCTTGATGACGGCCCAGACGTGGTCGCCATCGCGGACGGCGTCATCGAGGCGCTTGAGCAGGACGACGCCGAGGCCGTTGGAAAAAACGGTGCCACGGGAGCCGGCATCGTAGGGACGGCAATGGCCGTCCGGGGAGTAAAGACTGCCTTCCTGGGCGGTATAGCCGCGGTGCTGGGGCCACTTGACGCTGACGCCTCCGGCAAGGGCGGCGTCGCAGGCGTAGGATTGCAGGGCCTGGACGGCCTGGCAGACCGCCACGAGCGAGGTGGAGCAGGCGGTGTAGATATTGAGAGCCGGGCCGCGGAGGTTGAGTTTGAAAGCGGTGCGGGTGGCGAGGTAGTCTTTTTCGTTGGCGATCATGGTGCCCTCATAACCAAACTGGGCACGGAGTTCCGCATTGGGCAGGATCTGGTGCTGGACCCAGGAACTGTTGGACATGCCGGCGTAGACGCCGATGGCGCCGGGGTAGCGGGAGGGGTCGCAGCCGGCGTTTTCGAGGGCGTGCTGGCAGGACTCGAGAAAGAGCCGCTGCTGGGGGTCGATGACTTCGGCTTCGCGTGGATTGATATTGAAGAAGGCGGCGTCAAACCATTCGGGTTTTTCCAGGATGCCGCGGCGGGGGACGTAGTCAGGGTCGAGTTTGTTTTCCTCGGCGGGAATCTCATCAAGCGGGATGGTGGAGATGGTTTCGCGGCCGGCGGTGAGGTTTTCCCAGAAGGCGCCAAGGGTTTCCGCTCCGGGAAAACGCCCGGCCATGCCGACGATGGCGATGCCTTCGAGGGGTGGGGGCGCTGCAGCGGGTTCTGAGATTAGAGCTGGAAGATGACTCATGGAGAAAGTTTTCAGTTTTCAGTAATTCAGTTTTCAGTGGGGGGCTGAAAACACTAACGACGGGCGGCGGCACGCTGGGCGGCCGCGCGGGCGGCGGCGGCGCGGGACTGGAGGGATGATCCGCTGGCAGGAGCGGCGGCGTTGGGATTTGCTGCGGCAGCGGGTGGCGGAGAAAGCCAGGCCGCGAGACTGGCGATAGTGGGGTATTGGAAGAGGGCGGTGATGGGAAGGGGGCGGGCGAGTTCCTGACTGGTGGCGGCATGGACGCGGAGCATCAGCAGGGAGTGGCCGCCGAGGTCGAAGAAGTTGTCCGTGGTGCTGATGCGGGTCAGGCCGAAGGCGCGCTGCCAGATGGCGGCGAGGCGGTGCTCCATGGGGGTGGACGGGGATTTGAAATTTGAAATTTCAAATTGGGGAGGAACCGCGAGGGGGGAGCACTGCGGGGGAAGCGGCAAGGCGGCGAGGTGTTGCGAGAGCGGGACCCCGGGGTTGGTGGCGAAAGATTGAAGGAGGGTGGTGAAGGAAGCCATGATCTGCCGGGCGCGGGGGGTGGAGCAGGCGGCTTCCTGATGGACGAGGAGGAGATCCCAGGATGCAGCGGAAGGGGTGACGACCAGAGTTAGGGGAAAGTTGGAGTGGATGGGGCCGTCGAAATCGGAGAGGGTGGTCCTGGGACCGAGTTGGGTGAGGGAAGCGTCGATTTGATAGTTCTGGAAGACGAGGAGGCTATCAAAGAGGCGGAACCGCCACGGGACGGCGGAGCAGTCCTGGATGCGGGGGAGCGGGGTGAACTGGTGGGCGGCGAGATCGGTGAGATGGCGGTGGACGCTGCGGAGGAAATCGCTGGCCGGGAGGGCGGGATCAACTTTCGAGCGGACGGGGAGGTTATTGACGAAAGGTCCGGGGATGCGGTCGGCCCCGGGGAGGTCAGCTGGACGGCCGGAGAACGCGGAGCCGTGGACGACATCGGGGCTGCCGGCGGCGTGGGAAAGCAGGGCGGCCCAGGCGGCCTGGACGAGGACGCCGGGCGTGAGACCGAGGTGGCGCGCGGTAGCCGTCAGGGAGGCGGACGTTTCCGGGGAAAGGGTGGCACGGGCTTCGGCGGTGCGGCGGGAAGCGCGGGGTCCGGGGAGGGCCTCGACGGGAATGGGGGTGGGGGTCCCGATCCCGGCCAGGGTGGCTTGCCAGAATGTGTCGGAGCCGGCTTCAGGTTGACGTTCCAGCCAGGCGGGGTAGTCGCGGTAGGGCTGCGGGTGCGGGAGGTCGGGGTCCGCTCCGGAAGTCAGGGAACGGTAGATGGCGGCGGCTTCAGCGAAGACGATGGGCCAGGACCAGCCGTCAAGTTGGAGGTCGGGGACGGACCAGCAGAAGAAGTGATCCTCCGGGGAGAGGCGCACGAGGGTGAAACGGCCACAGGGCGCCTGGGTGAGGTCGTTGACCCGGGAGGCGTCCGCGGCGATGAAGTGTGTGATGGAGTCGGGGCCGCCGTCTTCAAGGACGTTGAATTCCGGGACGGCGGTGCGGTGCACCAGCATGATCGCGTGCGGCAGGCAGGCACTGTGGAAGGTGGAGCGCAGGATGGTGTGGCGTTGGATCACCCGGGCCCAGGCGGCCTGGAGGGAGGGGACGTCCAGCGGGCCGCGGATGCGGCAACGCCATTGATCGAAGCCGGCGTTGGGTTTGGTGAGGGCGGCGTGGTGGAACAGCCGCTGCATGGGGGAGAGACGGCAGATGTCTTCCGGGCCGGGATGGGCGGCGAGAAGGGAATCGAGGCTGGCCTGATCCAGGTGGGCGAGGGGGAAATCGGACGGTGTGAAGCGGGGAGTTGTGATGGTCAGGCAATGACCGATGACCTGACGGAGGGCGGTGAGGAAGGCTTCGGCGAAGGCTGTGAGGCTTTCCGGCGTGTGGGCCGGGGCGGCACTGGTGAAGGTGGTTTCCAGGCGGCCACCGATGACCATGGCGTTGATTTCGGTGGCGTGGGCGCGGGTGGCGCGGGGGCTATGCCAGGGGCCGGTGGATTCCGGGGCAAAGGAGAAGAGGGAACTGCCGGAGGTGAGGGCGTCGAATTGACCCAGGTAGTTGAAGACGAGGGTGGAGGAAGCATTTTCCGTTGGCAGTTGGCAGTTGGCAGTGGCTAGCAACTGGTGGCTGGCGCCATGGTCGGGGAGGGCGCGGAGTTGTTCTTTGATGGATGGAATAGCCTGGGCGGGGTCCGGGGAAGGAAGGCTGAGATGGACAGGGAAAATGGCGGTGAACCAGCCGATGGTTCGGTCCAGCGGCAAGCCGGGGGCGAGGTTTTCTTCCCGGCCGTGACCTTCGAGATGCAGGGAGAGGGAGGGGGATGACGCCGTGGCGTGATGGGCCAGCGTCAGGGCTGTCAGCAGAAGGTCGTTGATGCGGGTGCGGTAGGCGGCGGGGGCGCGGTGGAGGAGCGCGGTGGTGTTGGCCTCGTCGAGGGCGACGGTGTGGGCGAAGGTGCCGGATTCGAGTGTTAGTCCGGCTTCCGGGACGGGCTGGATGGTGGACCAGTAATTGAGGCTTGGGCGGGCTTCCGGGGTGGTGGGCCAGTGGGCGAGCTGGCGGGCCCACTGCGGCCAGGCGGCGGTGGGGGATGGGAGAGGTTGGCCGGTCAGGAGGGACTCGAGGTCTTCCAGAAGGATGCGCCAGGACACGCCGTCGATGGCGAGGTGGTGAACGGCGAGGCAGAGGCGGCCGGGGCGGTCTTCGCCGGCGTCGAAGAGGCCGGCGCGGATGAGAGGGCCGGTTTGATGGTTGAGAGTGGTCTGCAGCTGGGCGCAGTGCGATTCCAAGCCGGTGAGATCCGGATAGGTGGTGAGGAGGTGGGCGGTTTCCTCCGGGGCGATGGAAGGCGTCCAAATGTTGTTTTCCTGATGGAATCTCAGGCGCAGCGCGGGATGGCGGGCGGTGAGTTCACGGAGGGCGCGGTGGAGGGATTCGGGATCGGGGCGGTCGCTCAGGGTGAAGAGGAAGGATTGGTTCCAGTGGTGGGCGTCAGCGAGGTTTTGGGCGAAAAACCAACGCTGGATGGGAGTGAGAGGGAAGGGGGAGGTCAGGTCTTCCGGAGAAGATTCGCGATTTGGGATTTGAGATTTGAGTGGCGGCGCGACGGCGGCGAGAGAAGCGATAGTGGGGTTCTCGAAGAGTTGACGCGGGGTGAGGGCGAGGCCGGCTTCGCGGGCCCGGGCGATGACTTGGATGGAAAGGATGGAATCGCCTCCGATCTCGAAGAAGTTGTCGGTGGTGCTGACCCGGTCGAGACGGAGAACGGCAGACCAGATGGTGGTCAGGGCTTCCTCGGCGGGGGTGACGGGGGCTTGGAACGGGCGGGTGCTGGCGGGGCTGTCGGCGGCGGGTGCGGGGAGGGCTTTGCGGTCGAGCTTTCCGTTCGGAGTGATAGGAAATTTTTCCAGGAAGACGAATGCGGCGGGGATCATGTAGTCCGGGACGCGGGTCTTGAGAAGCGCGCGGAGGTCGTCGGGGGATGGGGCGTTGAGAGTTGAGGGTTGAGAGTTGAGAGGGATTGCAGGGACGAGGTAGGCACAGAGGAGTTTGTCGCCGGGACGGTCTTCGCGGGCCAGGACGGCGGCTTCGTGAACAGCCGGATGTGAGGTCAGGATGTTTTCGATTTCCCCAAGTTCGATGCGGAAGCCCCGGATTTTGACCTGGTGGTCGATGCGGCCGAGGTATTCGATGTCGAAGCGGGTGGCTGAGGGGATGTAGCGGGCGAGGTCGCCGGTTTTGTAGAGCCGCCCGTGGCCGGTCAGGTGATTGGCGATGAAACGGTCAGCGGTCAATTCATCCCTGCGGAGGTAGCCGGTGGCGAGGCCAGCTCCACCGACATACATCTCGCCGGGGATGCCGATGGGGACCGGTTGGAGGTTGGCGGGGTCGAGGATGTAGAGCTGGAGATCCGGGATGGGGATACCAATGACGGAGCCGCTTTCGAGGTCCCGGGAGGAAAGGGGGCGGTAGGTGACGTGGACCGTCGTTTCCGTGATGCCATACATATTGACGAGAACCGGGGCGGTGTCGCCATGCCGGTCATACCATGGTTTGAGGCTCTTCATTTCGAGGGCTTCGCCGCCGAAGATGACGTAGCGGAGGGATTGCGCAGGGAGGTTGGGATGGGCGGCGCGGGCGAGGGGTTCGGCCTGGATGAGTTGGCGGAAGGCGCTGGGGGTCTGATTGAGGACGGTGACTTTTTCCTGACAAAGGAGAGCGAAAAAATCGTCAGGGCTGCGGGTGGTGAGCCAGGGGACAACGACAAGGCGGCCGCCGAAGAGGAGCGCGCCCCACAGTTCCCAGACGCTGAAGTCGAAGGCGGTGGAGTGGAAAAGAGTGTGAACGTCGTTTTCGTTGAAGCCATACCAGGGGTCGGTGGCTTTCATGAGGCGGACCACGTTGCGGTGGGTGATCTGGCAGCCTTTGGGGAGGCCGGTGGAGCCGCTGGTGTAGATGATGTAGGCCAGGGAATCCGGGTTAGGAGGAATTTGAACAGAAGGGCACGAAGGACAGGAAGCAGAGAAATCGAAGTCCTCAATGAAGCAGGTGGTGGCTTTGTTCCGGGGAATTTTGGCGGCGAGGGGACGTTCAGTCAGGAGGACGGGGGCCTGGGCGTCCTCCAGCATGAAGGCGAGGCGTTCGGGCGGGTAGGCGAGGTCGATGGGAAGGTAGGCGGCACCGGCTTTCAGGATGCCGAGCAGTGACGCGATGAGCGGGGCGCGGCGGTCCATGCAGAGGCCGACGAAGTCGCCGGGTTTCACGCCGGCGGTGATGAGGGCGTGGGCGATGAGGGTGGAACGGCGGTCGAGTTCCGCGTAGGTCCAGGTGGCCTCTTCCGCAGAGACGGCAATGCGGTTGGGGTGCCGGGCGGCGGTTTGGCTGAACCAGTCGTGGAGCGTGGTGTTGGAATCGACTTGAGGGTCGGTCGGTTGCCAGTCGTGGAGGAGAAGTTGGCGCTCGGCGGGGGTGACGAGGTGGAAAGTGGAAAGTGGAGTAGTTAGGGGAAGGGTGGCGAATTGCTCCAGGAGCTGGGCCAGGTGGCCAAGAAGGCGCTGGATGGTATCGCGGTCGAAAGTGGCGGGCTGATACGCGCAGTGGAGACGGAGGGCGTGCGATCCGTAGACGGCCAGGGTGAGGGGGACGCTGGTGAGCTCGTGGAGCTCGAAGGTGCGGTTGGCAAAGGCCGGACCGCCGGTGGCGCGGAGGGTGTTGGTATAGTCGTCGTTTTCGAAGACGAGGAGGTGATTGAACGGAGTCTGGGTGGCGCTGAGGCCGCAGGCGCGGCGGATCAAGGAAAGCGGCG
>JAYUWQ010000629.1:0-9748 GCA_043753485.1 bacterium | reverse complement strand
GGACGGCCCTTTCCCAACTCCATGTCCGGATGGGCCAGATCGCCGAAGCTGAAACGGCCAAAGCCAACGCCCGCATCCTCTCCCTCGGCGGCAAAATCGCCCGGGAATAGACCCGGCCAGCGCTTGCTCCGGCACTTCAATCCTGCGGAAGGATCAGATCCCCCAAGTCCGGCAATGCCCGGGTCTCCTGCTCGAAGTTTCCTTTGCGCCCGGCCGCGAGCATCGCGTCCAGATCCGCACGGCAATCCACCATCTCCGGGGCCAGCCTCAGGTTTGCCAGGACGCGCTGATCGTAGAGGGTCAACGCCGGACTGCCCGCCTTGTCCTGCCAATCCATCTCCAGCCGCTGCACCTGACGTCCGGCGGTCTGCCGCAGCTTCAGCAAAATCAGATATCCAGCCGCGTCGGTATCCCCGAAGTGCCAGCAAGGCAGGGACTCCGGCAACTTTTGCATCAGGAGGCGGACGGCCAACGTGGGAAAAGAGGCCGCAAAGACCAGGACCTCACGCGACTCATTCGCCGCGGCCAACCGGCGGAAAGTGGTCTTGCTGTTCTCCACACTCACCACTTTCACTGCCGTGGTCGTGACCCGCACCGCCCGCTCCAGATCGGCCGCGGTGACCTGATCCCCATGCCGCAGCCCTCCTGACTCATGACGCGTCCCATCGGCAAAATGCAGCGTCAGAGGCCCATCAAATAACAGGCGGCTGTTCGCCCCCATGATACCCAGCGTTTCGAGGGTGGCCGGCCTGTGGAAAAGCAGAGTCAGCCCCGACTCCACCACCCGGCGGTTCCGTTCCAGCGCCTTGGAATCCAACCCCAGAGCCACACTGGCATCCCTCACGAGGGTAAACGGGCCCCACTCCCGGACCGTCAGCGCCCGGAGCAGTTCCAACAGCTTCCCGGCCGCTTCCGGTTCCTGCCACCGGAAGGGCCGCAGTCCCCGGCCTTCCTTGAAAGCCTCCAGCACCCTGACACACCCTTCCTCCCAGCCATCGGAAATCAGCGGATGCCCCGCCGCCCGCTGCGCCTCCACCACGGCCACCGACCGCGCCCGGCACTCCGCCGGCAGCGTCCTCTGGAACAGGGCCTGCAACCACGCCTCCCCGGCCACCGGCAGCCTCACCCGTTCAATGAACTTCCGGTAGCGGTGCCTCGCCAGCACCAGCCGGCCTTCCCTTTCCAACGCCTCCGCCTCCCGCCCCGCCTGCGCCCGGTCCGCGGCCCCTGACAAACCCGCCGCATCCAGCAGATCCTCCCAATCCCGAGCCAGGGGAATCCGCCCCGGCTCCGCCCGCCGCCCCCGCAGCCGTTGCCAGTCCCGATGGAATGCCTCCAGCCAGCCAGGCGGTTTCATGTCAGGATTTCCTGCAGGCGGTCCCGGTCCACCCGGATCACCCAGTTCTCAATGCCCGTGATGGTGTCCCGCTCCCACGTCCGCTCCACCCGGCACTGCACGATGGTATCGGCATGCGCCGCCATGGTCGGCAGGCGGTCCTCCGGAAATGCCATGATCAGCTGCAAGCCAAAGTTCCGCGCCAGAGCCAGACAGTCATCAATCCGGTCCCCGGACAATTTCGAAAACGCCTCATCCATCACCACCAGACCCAGATTGACCTGCGGCGAGCGCTGCCCCTGGTCATAGACCCGCCGGAAGGCCGCGAGCGTTGCCACAAAAAACGGCGCCTGATTTTCCCCGCCGCTTTGTTTCTTCGCGATCTTGTCCAGATCCGCCGCAGCCTCATCCCCGCGGCCGGCATGGTGCGCCATCATCCGCCAGTGATGATAATAACGGTAATCCAGCGCCCGTTGCGCCCTCGTATCCCCGCCCTCCTCCGCAGCCTCGATCGCCGCCATCAGTTCCGCCTTGGCCCGCTCGATTTCCTCACTGGCCGCCGCATTGAAAAGTCCCATGTCCTCGCCGGAAGGAAGCCCCTTGTCCACCAGCGCCCAGATCGCGGTATGCGAACGGTCCGTGGTGCTGCGGATTTGATAGCGCCACCCGCCGATCTCACAATCCATCGCCCGGTTCAGCTCCCGCTTGGTCCGCTCCGCCTCCGCCAGTTTCTCGCGGATCACATCCAGCACCTGATGCTGCAGCCGTTCCTCCCATTCCCGCCGGGCCTTTTCCGCCTCCTCCCGGAACCGGGGCAGTTCCTGCTCCTCCAACTCGCGGCGGCGCTGGTCATAACGATCGTTGGAGGCATCCCCGATATCAAAAGCATCCCCCAATTCCGGATGCGCCTCCAGCATGGCCCGCCGCTCCTCATCCCGCCGCCGCTGATGTCCCTCCGCCTCCGCCAGCCGCTGCCGGGCCAGCTCTGCGGCCTGGTCCATCCGTTGCCGCCACGTGCCAGGCTGCGCCAGCGCGGCCTCCAGGCGGGTCGTCACCTCGGATTCCGATACCCCGGTCACCCGGACCCGGGATTCCTGACAAGCAATCATCAGCGATTTTTCCTGCTCCCGCATCGTGCCCAGGGCATCGGTCAGGCCGCGCATTTCCTGCTCCGCCCGCGTCACCCGCTCGTCCAGCCGGGCCGCCCGTTCCACCTGTCCGTTCCCCTCGTTTTGCAGCTGCCGCATCCGGCTCACGGCCGCTTCCCGTTCTGGGGTCGCCAGCAACTTGAGGGTTTCCTCCAACATATCCACCTCCCGCTCCGCTTCGGCAAGCCGGCGCAGGTCATTGCTGCCCGGGGGCACCGCAAAATCATTCAGCTGCCAATCCCGGCCCTTGTGCAGCCAGGCATTCCAGTCCTCCCGCCGCCGCCGCTGGGCGGTCAGTTCCGTGACCAGTTCCTCCAGTTCCACCTCCCGGGTCTCACGCAGGCGACGCAGGCCATTCTCGCCCAAGGTCAGTTCCTTCGCCGGGACGAGGCGCTCGCGGCGCGGCGGATCCTTCAACCATCCATCTGCCGACAAGGCCCGCGGATAACGCTCCAGATCCCTGACGTGTTTTACCGGCATCACGTCCCCCAGCCGCACATCCAGCCACGCCGAGGCGCCCGAATGCGCCGTCTCCAGAAACTGCCGCAGGGAACCCTGCCCGGCCCCGGTGGTGAGGACCGCCAATTCGTCAGGATGCAGCAGCGGCTCCTCCGCACTGGCCACCCGCTGCGCCGTCTCCCACGCCGCCGCAAAATCCTCGGGCAGGATCGCTTGCCGGTCCTGGGCCAGCAGGGACTCCAGCAACGGCCACCACTTTTCACCCGCAGCCGTCACCTCCACCACCCGCCCCAGGGCCACGGCCCGCTGCCCCTTGGCCCTCAGAGCGTCCAGCAGCGGCGAGGCCGCCGCCCGGCCTTCCCGGTAGTGGGCCAGATCCTCACTCAATTGTTTTTCCCGGGCTTCCAGGGTCTTGATGGCTCCTGACAATACCCTGACTTCCTCCGCGCCCTGCGCCAGCAACCCATCGGCCGTCCGCGCCAGCCTGGAGGAAGCGTCCAGCGCAGCTCCGGTATCGGTCCCCCGCAATACCGTCAAATCCGGTTCCGCTTCCGCCGGATAGGCTACCCCGAGGTTCTCCCCATGCCGCAGCCACTGCTGCCAGTATTGGGTGCGGCCATGCAGGAAATCCCGGGCGTTCTGGTGCAGCGTCCGCAGTTGTTTCAGATCCGTCCGCGCGCCGGCCAGTTTCTGTTTGGTCTCATCCAGCCGGGAAGCCCCATCGTCCTTGAACACCTCCCGCTGCACCTCTTCCAGCAATCCCTGCAGCGCATTCCGCTCCACAATGGCAGCCTCTTTCGCCTCCCGGTTGGCGGCATGATCGGATTGCAGTTTCTCCAGCTTCTCCTCCCGCACCCGCACGCCATCGGCCACCTCCGCGTGGGCCAGCGCCTCGCGCAGATACGACCACAGCCCGGAGTCCTTGCGGGCCTGCTGCTCCATCCCATGATGCACCGCAATCTTTGTCAGGCGCTCCAATTGCCCGCTCATTTTCTCGAGCCGTTCCTGGGCCCGACGGTGCGCATCCACACTGGCCTTCACCGCCTTCACATCCGGCAGCGATGGCTCCAGCAAAAAGTCCCGGATGAACTTCTCAAAGTTCTCCACCGGCTGGAACGCCATCGCGCTCGGCAGTGTCTTGTTCATCTCTGTCCGGCCAAACCCGAGGTGCGCCCGCAGCGCCATCTCATCCAGATACGTCGCCTGACGATCCCAGATCTCGGCCCCGACATCCCGCTTCCACCGCACCCGGAATTCATCCTCCGGCAAAAAAGCCACGGTTCCCCCGTCCCCGCCGCCACTGGTCAGGAAATCCTCTTCCTCCACCCGCCGCGGCACACAAAACCAAGCAGTCTTCGGCTTGGCGGTCGGGCTGTCATACTCAATCCTTGCCCCCCAGGTCTCCCGCCTCACCGAGCCATCCGCCGCCTCCGGCCAGGCAAATTCCAGCCCGGCCAGCGTCACCCCGGACGGCCTTAAATAACGTTCCTGCCCATCCCGTCCCACCGTGTTGGTATCACACAAACAATACCCCCGCAGCGTCCGGCCACTGCCTGCTCCCGCCGCCGCTTTGTTGAACCGGCTGGTCTGCTCGCCCAGCATCACAAACTGGATCAAGTCCAACAAGGCGCTTTTCCCGGACCCATTCGCGCCCGTGATCAGGGTCAGTCCACGCACATCAATGAACTGCCGGTATCCATACCAGTTCACGGCTAAAATTCGGCTGAGCGTGGCGCGGGGAGTCATGTTGTCCTCCTTCTTCGCGGGGTTCCCGTTCATCGGCAAGGCCAGAGGCTAAAACGTGGTTCAACGGGCATTCCATCCCATGGGTCAGCCCACGGATCACGGGCTGGCAGGGCATTTCCAGCCCTGCCTGCCAGGATCGGGAAAACTGACCCGGCCAATCTCAGAGAGCGGCCACCGCAGGGTGGCGCGCTGCCAGGGTCCCAGCCGTTTTCTCCAGCCAGGCCTGATCCGGGGAAGCATACGGGCGGAACGTTTCGAGGGTGCCGTCGTGCTCATTGTAGAACAGGGCCCGGTGCAGTCCGAGATTTCCGGCCGCAGGCGAGTCAATCAGGCTGGCGGAATCGTTGGCGCTCATCTGGAAGACAACCCTCATCTCAAATTCCGTCAGGGCCTTGCGGCTGATGCTGCGGTTGACGTTGTTGAAAGTATCCAGGGAGACCAGCAGATGGATGCCATGGCTGCTGCCTTCGGTGATCAGTTCATTGAACTGCGCCCCGGGACTGGCGGTGCTTTCGCTGTCCGTGGAGAAGCTGAAATCATCCTCCTGCCGGAGCTTCTTGAAGCGGTGCAATCCGTGGATAAAGACGTAGGTCGCAGGCGCGGCCTGACTGCCATCCACCGCGCGGGCCTTGAGGTCCTCGCTGAGCGTGCCGATCGCCGCCGCCGCCTCGTTGGGCCGGACCAGGGTCAGACCCGGCACCGCCACCGCGAGTTGGTCGATGAACTCCGCCTCGGACGTGCCGGGCGTGGCGCTGTGGAAGAAGACAAACCGGGCGGTGCCGGCGGGATACTGCGCGGAGAGCGCGAGCAGGGAGAGACCCAGCATGGTGAGGGACGCTTCCTCACGCTGGCCCACCACCAGCAGGTGTTGGCCACTCTGGCGGTGGAAGACCGCTTCGGTCGGCCCCTTGATGGCATTGGGCGCGCCCAGCCAGCACCGGCCGGCCGCCGGGGCGGTGGGGGGCGCGGCATCCAGCACCTTGCGCAGCAGGGCATTGCCGAGCAGGTCGGCCGGGGCGTTGCCCTCGAAAACGATTGGGGCCATCTGCGCCTTGTCAGACTTCACCGCCAATTCGTGGATTTGATCCAACAGGCGGTCGCGCTCGTCATCCGGCAACCACACCACCTGGAAGGGACTGTTCCCTTCCACTGAACCGGCGGCGTCGTTGTAGATCCCTTCCCCGGGACGGGAAAGGAGGCGCGGGGCGGCATTGTTGTCGTCCATGATCAGATAGGCATCGGCCTCGTTGCACTGCAGGGCGACGCGGATGCTCATCTGGCCGAGGGTGGCCCGGGCCAGCGAGTAGGCCCCGCCGAGGGTTTGCGAACCCAACAGGACGTGAATCCCGAAGGCCCGGCCCTGACGGACAATCCGGTCGAGCAGCAGCGAGGCCGTCTGGGCGATGGGATCGTCATCGACAAAGAACTCCTGGAATTCATCAATGATCAGCAGAGTGCGCGGCATCGGTTCGGTGGCGCCACTGCGTTGATACCCGGCGAGGTCCTGCACGTTGAGCTGACGGAAGCGGTCGCCGCGGCGTTTCAATTCCTCATCCAACCGGTGCAGCACGCTGAGGGCAAACTCGCGGTCACTCTCAATCGCGACCACCCGGGCATGCGGCAGTTTTTTGTTGGCGTAGCATTTGAATTCCACACCTTTCTTGAAGTCGATCAGATAGAACTCGACCTGATCCGGACTGCAGGTCAGCGCCAGATTGGTGATGATCACATGGAAGAGGGTGGATTTCCCCGACCCGGTTTTCCCGGCGAACAGCGCGTGCTGGCGGGTGCCCTTGCCGATGGCCAGCATCTGGTGTTTGACCGCGCCGGTCCGGCCGATCGCGATGCGGAGTTCGTTGGTGGTCTCGCCCTTCCAATAGTCCGCCGGTGCAGGGGAGATCTGGGAGAAGGGCACTTCCACCCGGCCGGAATCGATGCTGGCCTTGCCGATGCGGTGCAGCAGGGCCAGGGCCTGCTCGGCGGGCGGCGGCGATTCCGGGGTGAGGGTCAGCCCGGACATTTTGAGACCCCGCAGCTCCCAGGCCTTGTTCACATAACGCAACGCCACCCGGTTGGGGCCGGTATCGTTGCTGGTAAACCCATCCGGCTGGGGTGCCCGGAGATCGGTGTGCATCAGCGTGAACACCCCGCAACGCGGACCACTGGAAACGATGCTTTCCAAACGCTTCACCGCGGACTCGCTGAAGTTGGCCGGGAAATCGGCGATCACAAGGAAATGGTATTTTTCAGCGACCACCCCGGCCTGATTGTTATACTCCGTGATGCTTTCAAACTCGTTGCGAAGGTACATCTGGATGACCTTCTCGATGTGCCCACTGAGGATGCCGAGCCGTTCCTCGATCTGTTCCCGCTGGGTCCAGATGCGGTGGTTGATCAGGCTGTCCTCGTAGTCCGAGAGGTGCATCAATCCGCCAAAGTTTTGCCCCAGACCGACCGGGTCGATAATGTTGAAGGAAGCCTTTCCAGGCCGGCTGGCGGCCAGCAGGCGGAGGATGATGTTGTTGAGCACTTCGGCGACCGGCCCTTGGGCGGACCCTTCCGATTGCAGGAGCAGCGATCCCTGCGCCGGAAAGGAGAGGGTCAACGGAAGGTCGAAGGTGGCGGGCCCGGGAATCACGAAACGGGCGGTGTGCGGACGGGATCCGGCATGGGCCGCGAGGTCCACGGTCATGTGCGCGAAAGGCAAGGCGACCGGAGCCGCCACGGGCGGCGTCCACGTGTCGGCCGTCAACTCCGGCCACGCGGGAGCCAGCGGTTCGGCAGCCGCACGGATGGCAGCCAGTTCTTCGAGGACCGGCGGCACGGTTTTCCTCCAGGTCGCTTCAAGGGCTTCCCAGCGGACCTCGTCGGCCGCCGTGAGGTCTGCCGTTTCGGCCGCGTGTTTCGTATTCAGAGCCTCGCGGCGGGCATTGAATTTCGCCTCACATTCCGCGCTTTCGGCGCTGTGGGCGGTTTCGAGGACGCGCCGTTTGGCATCCACGATCGTTTCATTGCGCGCCACCAGACGGGGGACCTGAGCTTTGATTTTCTGCTGCGCGGCGGCGGCAAAATCGGTATCCACCGTGGCCACTCCACCCCACTTGGACTGGATCTCCTCGGCGACACGTTCCTGCTCGACTTTGAGCCGGGCGTGCTCGGACTCCACCGCTTCCTTCGCTTCCTTCTGGAGCCGCGCACAAGTCGCCGCAGCTTGCTGAATGCCGTCCGCAATTTCCTTGGCGGCAGGCCGGGCGCCCTTCATGGCCGGGAGATAAACGGCCGCGACCGCCACTAACGCCGCGAGAGCCACCGCCCCGGCGAGGCGGGCATTCTCCCCCGCAAAGCCGAGGGATCCCGCAAAAAGAACCGCTCCAATCACAATCAGAATCACCAGCACCGCCGGGGTCAGAATACTGAAGAACCGGGGCACCGGACGCTGCCGGTAAGCCGTGAGTTGTTCGGTCAGGAGGGGCAATTGCTGCTCCACCCCGGCGAGGGCGGCATCAGAGTCCTGGGCTGGGCTGGAAGGGGCTGCCGGTCCCGGCGCGGCCAGCATCTGGCGGAAACCCGCGCTGCCATTGAACGCCTGGTGCGCCCGGCGGCGCAGGCGTTCCAGCATCAACTCCGCCGCGCCCAGACGGGCCTGGCGGGCGGTGTATTGCTCCAGCACCTGCCCGGCCTGACCGGTCAGGGCGCGCTCCTTGGAAAGTTTCTGCCGCTGGAGTCCCCCCAGCCATTGCGCCCGGGCCGCCTCGATCCGGCGCGGCATGTCCCGCTGGCTGTTGCGTTCCGCCTTCTCGATCCGGAACATGCGCTGCTCATGGTGGCGGCGGGTGTGATCCCAACGGGCGAGCCAGGTGGTATCAATCGCCCCGGCTTCCTTGGCAAACTGCTGGTCAAAAGCGGCCACCGCTTCCCCCTGACGCCGCTCCAGAGTGAGCCGGCGGGTGCGGGCTTCCTTCAGGAGGACCTCCTCCCCGGCGGCAAGCTCGGACAGGGTGCCGCCGAGACGCTCAAGGAGGCTGGTGGTGTGGGCGACGGTCAGGTCCACCGGTGAAGAGTTATTCGCAGTCATTTTTGATTTTTCGGACCAGAATTTCCATGTGACCCATGGCATCGCGGGCCTGGGAGACCAGGTCTGGGAGGGGTTCGACAAAGGTGTGGCCAAATTGCTGGCTTTTGGCATCGCGCCATTGTTCGCGGGCCCGTTCCCATGCGATCAGGAGATCGCGGGTGCAGGTTTCAAGATTGGTGGCGGCGGCACTCATGGTTCGGAGAGAGGGGGAGAGGTTTCGGTGCCGGTCGGGGCCGACAGGCTGCCGGCCCGGCTTTCGGCATAGGCTTCCAGAGTCATCTCAGCCTGGTGCAGCCAGGCGGAGGCTTTGGGCAAATTGTGCATCAAATGGTCCCTTACGCTTTCCAGCCGGCGCATATGCGGCCCCAGCGCAGTTTCAATATCCCGGGACCAACGTTTGGCCATTTTCAGCTTTTCCTGGGCATGGGCGAGCGCCCGTTCCGCCTTGCGCACCGCTTCCTCGTGGCGCGTGCTGCGGTCCACCAGGGCCGACAATCGCACCGTCATCAGTTCTGCCCGCGCGCGCTCCAGCACCCGGGTCCATTGCCGGATCTGCCCTTCCCAGTGCACCCGGCAGTCCCCCTGCACCCACTGACGCAGCCGCACCGCCTCTTCCAGCGCCATGTCCACGGCACGCCGGGACTTGGACTGATACACGATAAAGGCGGCCCGCAGCGTCTCGAGCGCCTCCACCGATTTGACCTGGGCTTGTTCCGCCATAACTGCTACCGCTGGTCAAGGTATTCCTCGATCCGGGCTGCCTTGCGCAGCAGGAAGGGGGTGTGTTTCTCGGAAACTTCCATGAATTTCTTGAGCGCCTTCATGGTGACCACGAAATCCTCGGAAAACTTCTCCTGTTCCTGATCCTGCCACGAGGCCGTCAGCGCGTTGAACCGGGCATGCAGCGCCGCCGCCCGCACCTGCACATCGTCATTGAAGCGCTTCAGCTCCTTGGCGAAGCGCCGCACCTCTTCGGGATCCATG
>JAYUWQ010000628.1:0-1520 GCA_043753485.1 bacterium | reverse complement strand
TAGCACAGACAGGACAGATGGCACGGATTAGGTGAAAAAATGTGAGCGGCCCTTAATCCTGCCTGCCTTGGCGGGCCGAGCCGGGAAATACCGCCTAGCACCGGTCCACCATGACCTTCCCTCCCAGCAGCACCAGCACGGCGGAGCCCAGCAGCGTTTGGTTGAGGAAAGGCGAATTCTGGGATCGGGACTTCAGGGCTTCCGCCGTGAAGGTGGTCGCGGCCGCCGGGTCGAAGAGAACGGCGTTCACGGCTGATCCTTCGGTGATGACCGGAATGTCCAGACCCAGCAGCCGGCGGGGCGCGGCGCAGAAGCGCTCGGCGAGGATTTCCCAAGTGAGGAGACCTCGGGAAATCAGATGGTGGTGGAGCGCCGGCAGCGCGGTCGCCAAACCCGTCATCCCGAAAGGAGCGGAGCCGAAGTCGCGGGTTTTTTCAAACCAGGTGTGGGGCGTGTGGTCGGTGGCGAGAATATCAATCACCCCATCGCGCACGGCCTGGAGCAGGGCCAACCGGTCGGATTCCGGGCGCAGGGGAGGTTTCACTTTATACAAGGTGTCATAGTCGCCCACGGCCTCGTCGGTGAACAGCAAATGATGGGGGAAGGCTTCGGCGGTGACCGCCACCCCTTCGCTCTTATAACGGCGGATAGTCTCCACACTGCGGGCGGTGCTGATGCCGCGGATGTGGATGCGGCTGCCGCAACTCTGAGCGAGCCGGATATCGCGGGCGATTCCAATCTCTTCCGCACAGGGATGCAGGCCCGGCAGCCCCAGCCGGTAGGAAACCGGACCGTCGTGCATGGCGCCGGCACCCGAAATTTCTCTGACATCGCAAGTGGTGGCCACCAGCACGTCCAGGCCGCGCGCATATTGGAGGGCGCGGCGCAGCACCTGGGGATTCGCCACCGGCTCCGGGTCATCGGTAATCATCACGGCCCCGCGGGACTGCATTTCGCCGATCTCCGCCAACTCCTGGCCAAGGCGTCCCCGCGTGATACAACCGGCCACCTCGATCGGAATGCGGCCGGTGCGGGCGGCGATCTCCCGCAAACTATGCACCATGCCTCCATTATCCACGGCCGGCACGGTATCGGGCATCGCGGTCAAGCCCGTGAATCCACCCGCCAAGGCTGCCTCGCAGGCGGTGGCGATGGTTTCGCTGTCCTCCCGGCCTGGCTCGCGCAGGTGCGCGTGCATATCATAAAGTCCGGGCAGGAGGATTTTCCCCGTTCCATCCACCACCCTCACTCCGTCGGGGGCTTGCGCGGGAAAACTCCAGCGGCCCCTGGCCATGAGCACGTCCCGCACGGTGGTTTCCGTGCCGGGCGACACCACTTTCACATTCCGGATCAGCACTCGTTCGTCCATTTGTTAATAATCACGAGTAAACCGGAAGCCATCCCGCTCCGCAACCATGGATTACAAGCTGTCCATATTCCATTCTCCCCTTTCCGGTCAGCCAATGTGCGACCCGCATAATATCATGATAATTCTGGAATTACTGTCGAGTCAGAGGACC
>JAYUWQ010000627.1:0-3693 GCA_043753485.1 bacterium | reverse complement strand
GCGAAGGATGAAGTGGTGCGCCCGGCCAAGCTGTGGTGCGACACCTCCACCACCGCCGAGTGCGGCCTGCTGGCCGAGGCCTTCGGCGGCCCGGCCGGGTTGATTGCGGAAGCCGGAAATGCCATTCCCCCCGGCTTCACCGCGCCAAAAATCCTCTGGCTGAAACGGCACGAACCGGAAAACTTTGCCCGCACCACTTCCGTGCTGCTGCCACACGACTATCTCAATTTCCACCTGACCGGGGTGAAACGCATGGAGTTCGGCGATGCCTCCGGCACCGGCCTCCTCAATGTCAGGACCCGGGAATGGCACCGCGGCCTGATCGACGTGATTGATCCCCGGCTCCATGACATGCTGCCCCCGCTGGGTTCCTCGCTCGCAGCCCATGGCACCTTGCGGGAAGATCTGCGCGCCCGCTGGGGACTCGCCCCCGGCGTGATCGTCAGCGCGGGCGGCGGCGATAACATGATGGGCGCCATCGGCACCGGCAACGTGCGGCCCGGCGTGGTCACGGTGTCGCTCGGCACCTCCGGCACGCTTTTTGCCTGTGCGGACCAGCCGGTGATCGACCCGCAGGGGGAAGTCGCGGCCTTCTGTGACAGCGCGGACCAATGGATGCCGCTGGTGTGCACCATGAATGTGACCGTCCTCACCGAAGCCATGCGCGGCCTGTTTGGTTATGACCATGCCCAGCTGGAAGCGCAACTGAAGTCCGCCCCGGCCGGGGCCGGTGGCCTGACCTTCCTGCCCTATCTGAATGGCGAACGCACCCCCAACCTGCCGGATGGCAGCGGGGTGCTCCACGGCCTGCGCACCGACAACCTCACCCCGGCGCACCTTGTGCGGGCGGCGGTGGAAGGCGTCACCATCGGATTGGCCTATGGCATGAAGCGTTTTGAATCCCTCGGCGTCTCGCCCACGGAAATCCGCCTCACCGGTGGGGGCAGCCGCAGTGCCGGCTGGCGTCAGGTGGTGGCCGATGTCTTTGGCGTGCCTGTGGTCAGCCTGGCTACTGCTGAAGGCGCCGGACTGGGCGCCGCGCTCCAGGCCGCCTACGTGGTGCAGCATGAGGCCGACTCGAGCGTCACCCTCGGCGGACTGGCCGACCGGCTGATTTCCCTTGATGAATCCACCCGCGCCCTGCCGGATGCCGGCTTGAAGGGCCTCTATGCGACCCAGTTGGACCGGCAGATGCGGCTCACCCAGTCGCTGAAGTCCACCGGCTGGCTGTGATCCTCCCTGACTGAAGTTCTCCGCCCCTGCCCTGCATGCTGAAACCCGCCGTAGCCAAGTCCGACACCGCGTTCAAACCGCGCGTAATGGGCTTCCTGATCGGCAATCTGATCCGGCTCCTCACCAAAACCCTCCGGGTCCGCATCACCGACGATTCCGGGCTCCTGAGCGATCCCCCGCTCCATGGATTGATCTGGATGTTCTGGCACAACCGGATGCTGATCGTGCCCAGTTTGTATACACGTTACACCCGGAAATTCCGTCAGGCCGCGGTCCTCACCAGTGCCAGCCGGGATGGCGCGGTGCTGGCGGCGGTGATGCGGCAATTCGGGCTCGAGTCCGTGCGGGGGTCATCCTCCCGGCGGGGCGCCCAGGCCATGATCGAATGCCGCCGCCTCCTGCGCCGGAATTACTACATCGGCATCACGCCGGACGGCCCGCGCGGCCCGCTTTACGACATGCAGCCCGGCGTGGTGCAGTTGGCGCGTCTCTGCGCGGTGCCCATCGTCCCCATTACGGTGGAGTATGCGAAGTTCTGGCGGCTCAAGTCGTGGGATCAATTTTTCATTCCCAAACCCTTTTCCGTGGTGCACGTCCGCTTTCTGCCTTTTATCCACGTCCCGGACGACGAATCCCCAGAGGCCGCCCGGGAGCGGCTATCCGCCCTGCTGAAACCGGAAGTGCCCTGACTCTTTCCCACCCCCTGCCCTGTTTTTATGATGATCCTGATTGATGGAAAAGCCACCGCCGCCCGCGTCCTCGAAGAATGCCGCGCCACCCTGACCACCCTCGCCGCCCAGGGCATCCGCCCCGGCCTTGCCGTCGTGCTGGTCGGCGATGACCCCGCGTCCAAAGCCTACGTCGGCTCCAAGGACCGCACCTGCCGCGATCTCGGGATGCATTCCGTGAAGCTGGAACTGCCCGCCACCACCACGCAGGAGGAACTCCTCGCCGTGGTCCGCCAATTGAATGCCGACCCGGCCATTCATGGCATCCTCGTGCAAAGCCCGCCGCCCCCGCATATCAATGAAGCCGCCATCATCCGGGCGATTGATCCGCGCAAGGATGTGGATGGATTCCATCCGGAAAACGTCGCCAAACTGGCCCTAGAGGACCCGTCCGGGTTTGTGCCCTGCACCCCGCTCGGCTGCCAGCGGCTTCTCCTCGACTATCAAATCCCCACGGAAGGCGCCCGTGTGGTGGTACTCGGCCGCAGCATGATTGTGGGCAAGCCGATGGCCCTGCTCCTCATGGCCAAAGGCCCGGGCGGCAATGCCACCGTCACCGTCGCCCACAGCCGCAGCAAGGATCTGCCCGGCCTCTGCCGCACTGCGGATATCCTCATCGCCGCCATCGGGAAACCCCGCTTTGTCACCGCCGATTTCGTCAGGGAGGGAGCCGTCGTCATCGATGTCGGCATCAACCGGATCGACGATCCCACCACCAAGTCCGGCTCCCGTCTGGTCGGTGACGTGGACTTCGAGGCCGTCGCCCCGAAATGTCATGCCATCACTCCCGTCCCCGGCGGAGTCGGTCCCATGACCATCGCCATGCTGATCTCCAACACCATCAAGGCGGCGCGGCAATAAACATCCACCTGTTCCCCCGTGAGGGAAGCCACCGGAATTCACCGCTGCTGGGACTCCCCGTGGAGCCCCGGCAACGGATCGGAGTTATCCCTTAAAACACCACTTCCAATCCGATGACCGGACCGTGGCTGACGGTGTCCATGGAGAAGGAATCCTTGCTGTAGTCGACTCCCAGCCCGCGGTAACCGATGGCGGCGCTGACGTTTTCGGTGAAATGATAGCCAAAACCCGCGAAGGCCTGCCAGGCGAAGTCGGAACTGACCCCAAAACCGCCGATGTCCCCATTGTAGCGGAAGAACACCTTGTCGGTCAGTTCCGCCTGGCCCCGGATGCCGATGATGGGATCCGCCCAATCGGTGTCACGCGTGGCGGACGATTCCCCTCCCCGGGCAAAGCGGCCGGTCAGTTCGGCTTCCAGGATGTTGATCCGGGCCCCGGCAAAGACATCCATGTGGTAATTATCGGTCTGGATGACGCGGCAGGCGAGGAAAGGGGTCAGGATCCACTGTTTCTGTTCATAGCGGAAGCTGTCGAAGATTCGGCCGCCGGCCTCGTGGTCATCCGACACCTTGCCATAGATCACATCCAAGCCGAGGGAGAGATTCCCTTTCCCCACTTCAAACACGCCCATGTAGGCCATGTCGAGAGTGTCCAGGGTATCGGAAACACTGATGTCCACCGGAGCGGTCAGGGGGCCGATGGTGACATCCCCTTCGATGGCGGTGAGCCAGGCATAAGGGGCGGCGCGGAACCACCAACCGCTGTCAGCGGGGGCCGGAGCCGGTGGAACAGGAGCCGGGGGAGCTTCGGTTCCGGCATGGGCAGATCCCATGAGGGCGAGCGCGGCGAGGAAATGACGGATTTTCATTCG
>JAYUWQ010000626.1:0-1522 GCA_043753485.1 bacterium | reverse complement strand
GGAGCACTTCACTGAGTCAGGGGATTTCCGGTCTCATTCCGGGTCAGAGTTATTGGATTCAATATTTTTATGACTCCCGGAATGGCAGTCTGATCGATCTGACGACCAAGTGGGATGATGTCCCGCTGGATACGGTCAGCGCCGTATTGCCGGGCACCGGCGGGGCGGCCTACCGTTTCCGGAATGTGGTTTTCACGCCGACGGCTGCCGAAGGCACGCTTGCCTTTACCACCCTTTCCACGGGCGATTCCACCGCCTTGTTCGATGGGGTTTGCCTCGTCCCGCGCAATGCCGGACAAATTGTGGTGATGAATCCCAGTTTCGAAGCCAGCGGAACCCCTCCGGCCCCTGGAACGCTGACGGCGGCAGCAGGTTGGACCGGGGCGGGAACAGGCAGTGCCGGGGTGAACGATGCCGTGGGCCCTTTTGCGGATAATGGCCTGATCCCGGAACAGGACCACGCGGCTTTCCTGCAGAGTGACCTGACCATTTCGCAGACCCTGAGGGGGCTGGCGGTGGGAGAAACGTATGCCGTCGCCTTCCGCTACAACGCCAGAACCGGGAATGCCCCCCGTCTGAATGTCAGTGTGGCTGGAACCTCGATTTTCGACCAAGCGGTGGCACCGGTCGGCGGGGTGTTGGCCTACCGCACCGGTACGGCGAATTTTACAGCGGCCGCCACCACCGCCATCCTGAGCTTTGCCCAAACGGCGGTCGGGGACCAGACCGTCCTGCTGGATGACATCCAGGTCACCGGCGTGGTGGTGGAACCCATTCCCAATCTGAGAGTCGGCCCGGCCACTGTGGAAGTGGGGCCCGGCACACGAGGCCGGGCTTCCTTCACCGTTTCCGCAAAGCGTCTCGAAAGCGGCCCGTCCACAGTTAAGGTCCGGATTATCAACGAAGGGGTGGCGCGCTTCGTCGATGCGGATCTCAACGGGGTGGTCACCCTGACATTTCCCCAGGGGGTTGTCGATACTACCCTGACCACCGAAATCGAAGGCGTCAGCCGTGGGACGACCACCATTGTCATTGAGGAGAATGGCGGGCACGACGGGGTGGACGGTACCGTCGTGATCGAGGGGGTCACCTCGTTCGTCCGCAATGCCAGCTTTGAATCGACCGCGCCGAATCCCGGCATCGGGGCCGGGGCCATCATGGCGTGGGACAACAACCTTGCCAGCTCCGGCATCAATAACAATACGATGCCATTTTTTGATAATGGCCTCGTGCCTGACCGGGGGCAGGTCGCCTATCTCCAGGGGTCGCAGGTCCTCAGTCAGCCCGTGAAAGGTCTGATGTCCGGCCAGCGCTACTGGTTGCAGGCTTATTACAATGCGCGCGGCTGTTGTGGTGGCACGATGGATTTCCAAGTCCGACTTAACGGTACCGAGTTGGCGGCGATTGCCGGAGTGGTCCCTGCCGGAGCTGGCCAGCCTTTCAGTTTCCTCAACGCGGCTTTCACCGCCACAGCTACGGAAGGTCTGCTCGAATTCTCCACCGCTGCGGCCGGCGACGCTTC
>JAYUWQ010000625.1:0-3697 GCA_043753485.1 bacterium | reverse complement strand
ATATCCATATCGCCGTCCCCATCCCAGTCGGTGCCGAAAGGGGTGGCCAGAGCTCCGCATTTCAAGGTATCGGCTTCCTGTTGGAAATAGACCGGCTGTGCGAACACAGGAACTGCGGCAGCCATGGCTCCGGTGTTTTCCACCAAGGCCACCCGCCCGTCCTCGTCTCCCACGATGAGGTCCTGGTCGCCGTCCTTGTCCCAGTCGAAGGCGACCGGCACGATCATTTCGAGTTCCATCCTGACCTCTGCTCCCCGGGGGTCCTTGAGACGTTGGCCGGACGCATATTTCGGTGCGGTGCGGGTGCCGGTATTTTGGAAATACGTGAAGCCGTCGAGGAACTCACCGCAGAGCAGATCAAGGTCGCCATCCCCGTCGAAGTCCTGAAAATTGGGCGAAGGGCAGCCGAACGTATCTACGGGCTTTCCTCCGGCTTCGACTTTCACGGGATAGGCGTAGGAACCATCGCCGGTCTTCCTGAAAACGAAAATGGAGCCGTGCAGCGGCCCATTTTGCCACTCGCCCCGGTCATTCCATGCATTGTCCCAGCCGTAGTGGCTCCAGTCCTCGATGCCCACGATGAGGTCCTGCTGGCCATCGCCGTCGTAGTCCGCGTAGCGCCATTGGTTATGCCGGAGCCGCGGGCCGCCTTTGGCCGTGCCCTGCGGTTGGTAGAATTTGGGGTCGACCGGTAGTTTGGTTTTTGTTTCAAGGCCGGTGCGGGTGAAGTCAGGATACTCCCAGCCGGGCGATAGCACCCGTAGCCGCCCGCCGGTCCAACTGGGCATGACATAATGCACCGTACTGCTGAGCCGCCGGGCCGGTTTGAACACGGGAAACTTATTTTTAGCCGTGTCCCCGCCGGTATTTTCAAACCGCCAGATTCCATTGGAGGGTTTGTCCGGGCAGGAGACGATCAAGTCGAAATCCCCGTCCCCGTCCGCATCGCAAGGCACCGGCCAGGCCCAAAGCCCCACACCGAGGTCGACCGTGAGGCCTGGGTGGTTATAAGCGAGGCGGTCGAGGGCAGGAGCGTGGCCCGGCGGGATCAGAAAAGCCAGACACGCCAAAATTCGTCGGAGGGGCAAGCAGGGGATTTTCATCGATCTTTTCACAGGACTACCCTGGCGGACCTGCGGGCAGCAGCGCCAGCAGAATCCGCTGCCACGAAGTTCAATTCACGGGGCGGCGGAAGGCCTGGCCTTGCCGCAGCCTGGGGTTCAGTCTTTGCCGAAAAACCGCTTCCGGGAGTTTTCGAGCCTCCACCCGGTAAGGTCGGCAGTTTTTTTATCCTTGATGGCAGCCAGACATTTCTCCGCCGCTGCGAAATCCCGGCTATAGCCATACCGGTCGCAAAGTGACGATAAACTGTCGTCCCGCATCTTTCCGGCGGGGAGCGAAAAGGCAAACCCGCTCGCGGCGGATGGATCCAGAGAATACCAGGACTCCACCCCCCTCACCACGTCCTGCTCCCGATTGAGCGAAAGAGCCCAACGGGTTGCCGCCGGGCTATCCTTCTGCGCCCACGCGGAGATCGTTTCGCTGACAAATTTATCGGGAAGCTGCTTCACTTCCTCCGCAGTGAGTTCAGCCACATAGCCCGCCGGATCCTCCCTCATCTGACTCAACGCGATGTCCTCACGGAATCCCCTGACGGCGGTGGACGACAGTTCCGCCTCCACCTGGGCTGTGATTTCCGACAATTGATCCGGCTGTTTAAGCTTCACGCTTCGCAGGTAGCTCTCCGCAAAAAAGCGCCGGGCGGCGGGATCTTTGGCGGCGGCAAAAGCACGGTGGGCCGCCTCAAGGGGCGGCATTCCGTCGACGTCCCTCATGTCGGCATAAATGTAATTGGGGGTCGCCACCACTTCCAATTGTTCCGGTGTCAGGGTCGCGGCAAACCGGTCCATCCACGCGGCAGCGGCTTCGGGATTCTGTCCTGGCCAGCGTGCCATCATGGAGGCTGCAGCCCGGAGCCTGCCGCCTTCATGGGTAATGCGATCAATCCACCCCGCAGCTTCCTCCGGCGGCAATGCCGCCAGGATTTGATGCCACAAGCCACCCTGCATGGCCGGAGGAACTTTGTTGGAAAGAAAGTCCACTGCTGCCGCCGGATCAGTTTTCCACAGATTTTGCACCACGATTTTGGCGGTGCCAAACCAGGCGCTGGCAACGGCATTCTTCCAGTCCCCCAAAATACGGGCCGCCCGCTCCGGTTCCACAGTGGCCAGTTGACTGATGGATTGGCCCATCGACCGGTCCCGCAGCATTCCGGCGGGACGGGCCAGGATCTGTCTTTGGATTTCGTCCCAATGTTTGAGCACGTCCGGGCCGGACGGCATCCTGCTGCCGCTGCTGGCGGACGCCGGCAGGTGAAAATTGGGGATTTTGGCATCTCCTTCCCCGGTTGATGCGGATTTGGTTTCCTCTCTTGGCTTGGAAGGGGCGGCAACTGGTGGCACCTCCTGACGACCGCAGGACATCAGCATCATCACCGAACAAACGAATGCGCCAGTTCCTGGTTTCACTTGAGTTGTCCTTCCCCTTTTCTCTTAACTAAAATGTATACCATGCCTTGCTCGGAAAGTTGCCCATCGGAGAATTTATCGGACCAGGCTATGGCCGCTTCCGGATCCTCCCGTTCCCACTCCGCCCATAGGTTGGCGGCACTGCCGGAGAGTTTGTTCTGCCCGTATTTACCTGGCTGGGACATGTGATAATCCAAAATCATCGCCGGATTCCGCAGGGCCATTTCCCTGGTTTCATATAGAATCTCCGGGCGGATGGTGAGGAGTGCTTCCGATGCCCGTTCATCGCCCCGGATCAGCAGCACGGAGAGATGATATTCCAAGACCCGTTTCCGTTCTTCTCCTGTCAGGCTTTCCGCCAGCAGTTCCAAGCCCGCTTCATCTTCAGCCATGAGCCGCCGGGATTCCATGTGGATCAGGCTTTCGCGCATTTGCGGGGAGCGGCTGGCGGCGAGAGCTTGGCGCAAATCCGGCCGCCACTCCCCGCTATCGTAATTTAGAAAAGCCCAATAACTCGACTGCTGTTCATTGGGATTCGACAAACTCCACTCGTCCGCCCAACGCACCGCACCGGCAAAATCGCGCTTCAGCCGTGAGGCGAAAATGCCCTCGAAAACCTCGCTCCTGCTGACGCCCGCATGGACAAGCAGTCGATCCGCAACTGGCAAATCACGGTCCGCCAAGGCCCGCACGGCGGATTTCAGGAAATCGCCCAAGGGACTCTGCGCCGGGAAATTGGTCCGCGCCCACGCCATGGCGGCGGCGGGATCGGATTTGGCCAGGGTGATAAACGCCAGCTCGTCGGGGGTGAGTTTGTCGTCCTCTTTCTCCGCCTTGAATGCGGGCTGACTAACCACCGGAGGGGCGGACGGCCGGCCGGGAAGCGTTTTGTCAGGAACAAGCGCCTTCGCCAAAGTCACCGGCGGGGTGGCGGGAGTCGGATCAGAGGATCGGACCGCCCAAAAAACCGCCGTGGAAGTCACGAGCGCTGCCGCCGTGCCCAAGGCCAACGGCGAGAGCACCCCGGCCAAAAGTCCGGCTCCGGTTCCCGCCGTGCCACCGGCGGCGAGGGCCCGCCCCGCCACCGCCGCGTGGGCGGGATTCGGCATCACGGCCTGGGCCAATCCCGACGCCAATGCGGCCAGAGGGACCGTCACCTTCCGGCGGCG
>JAYUWQ010000624.1:0-3703 GCA_043753485.1 bacterium | reverse complement strand
TATCGACCACATCGTGCGGGATGGTGTCCCACATGCGTTGAACAGTCTTCCCCGCATAATAGGCGGGCATGGTTACGGCGATTTTCTTTCCCCTGAGCATGGGTGCGGGTAATGTCCCGCGCCCAAGCCGTCAAGCGCCGAGGAGGGCCGTGGACAGCAGGGGAAGCATGGAGGCGGCTGCCGTTCGGACGCGGGATTCGATCCCTTGCCACGCGGTCAGGGCCAGCGATTCCGGCAAATCCATGTCATCCATGCTGAGGATGTCACCGGCTTTGACGTGCCGGCGGACCACGGCATTCTGCACCAGACCTACGGGAAGGTGGCCGAGGTGATCGGCGCAGCGCACCGTTTCCCCACGGACAGAAAAACTGCCGAGTCCACGGGGGATACGGTCGCCGGGCTTGAGGTCATGTTTGGCGATGGCGGCAACGCCGACTTTCGGGATCGGCCCATTGTTGAGCAGGGGCTGCTTTTCAAAGGCAATACGTCGGATCGTTTTGGCAATCTCGAGATAGCAGAGATGGTGGGGACGCTGGATGATGTAGAGAGGGCCAGGGCCCAGCTTGAAATATTCGAGCGACCCCTGATGGGCGGCATCATGGGTGGCGGCAATGAAAATGCCGCCAGGGCACTCAGGGGTGATGGCGTAGTCGGCAATGGCACTACCGACGGCGGCGGCCTGCTCCGCGAGCAGTTCAGCCGCTTCCCGGATGGTGTTGGTGCGGGGTCCGAGCAGTCCTCCGTTGGCGATGTTGGCGTTGAGGCCATTGGCAACCAAAGCCTGCTCAATGTGGACCTTGGTGCCGTCGGTAAAGGCCGTGACCTGATCGAGGGAAATGCCCTGTTTGGCGGCCCAGAATTCCATTTCCTCCTGAGTGGGGTGGAGGTTCAGATAGCGCTTGGTATTGCCGTAAATGACGGGACGGAAACCCATCGATTCCACCTCCTCGGCGAGGGCGGCAAGGCTGCCGGATTGGTCGCCCTCAGCCTCCGTCAACATGCCCCGGCCGGTAAACCAGGAGCCGGTGGTCACGTGAAATTCTGAATTCATGGTGACGACGGGCAAGCCCGCGTGCAGGGCGGCATCGATCACCTCCGTCGCGTGAAGCACGTCCCCGCTGCACTCCACCACGAGGTCGCAACGTTCTGCCAGTTCCTCGGCGGTGCGGACGAGGAGTTCGTGCGGGATGCCTTCCACCGAAATGGGCGGGCGCCGGGTGAGGATGGCACTGACCCGGTAGTCACTGCGGGCACGGGTCGCGGCGATGAAGCCACGGGCGATGAAACCAGTACCGGAAACGCCGACGCGGAAAGGGAAGGGGAGATCATTCATGCATCAACAATCAGGCCGGGGTTGGCTTCCGCTTGGTAAACCAAACCGGAGCAAGGGCAAATTAAAAATGCCCCAGGCTTCAGGCGGGTTGCAGACCGGATGCCAGGAATCACGGGATGAGTTGATAGATAAAGTGGTTGCTGCTGGAGTCATCGAGGCCGGGAAGCACTGCCGGCGGGTGGAACAGGGACGGTTTTTCGAGCTGGCTCAGGAGCTCAGGGGCACTGGCGCGGGCTTGGCCGGTATGGCCGTGGGCAACGAACAACGGCCGCTTTTCCTGCCGGGCCCGCGAGACAAGGGCATCCAGCTCGGCGGTGGTTTTCAGGGTGATCGCCCCGGGGTCGTAAATGGGGGATTCGGACCAGAGAACCGCATAAAGCGTCTGATGGGGATTGGCCAGAGAATCCGGGTAGGCGGTCCCACGGGCGAGGACGACGGCTCCGCGCAGGTTTTCCCGGCTTTGCGTGAGATAGGGGAGGAGGGCGGGAATCCAGCAGAGCGCGAGGGGCAGCAGGAGCAGTCCGCGCCAGCGGGGAGGCTGGTTGTTCAAGCGGGCGGTGAGACCGGCCGCGAGCAGGAGCAGCAGACCGGGCAGAAGGAACAGCGTATACCATCCGAGGAAGACGATTCCTTTGGCGGTGCAGTAGAGAAACGTGAGGAGGGCTCCACCGGTGAAGGCTCCGGTCAGGGCCAGGGCCGTCCCGCCCTGACGGCAAAACCGGACGATTCCAGCGGTCCCTCCCCCCAGCCAGAGCAGGATCGCGGCTCCGGCCGGGAAGCGCCAGAGAGGATCGGCCAGCCATCCGGCAACGGAGGGTTGGGCCAGGTTGCCGGGATTCAGCGGCAACCCGGGTGTGCCGAATCCCAGAAAGCCGCCGGTGTCCTGAAACCAGGCCAGCGGAAAGGGGTTCGGGGATTTGAAGAAGAGAGGGTCGGCGAGGGATTTCGCCAACTGCACGTAAAGCGGCAAATTAAATTGGAGATACAGTCCGGCCGCAAGCAGCCCGGCGACAAGGGTGGGGACGATCAGTGAAGCCTGCACGGCCCGGATGCGGCGCTCCCGCAGGACGGGGTAAAACGCCATGCCCGCTAGGGTGAGATTGAGCGCCAGCAGCAGATGGGCCGAACCGAACCAGACCGCTACCGCCAGGTATTCCATGAAACCAAATACCAGCCACCAGCGCCATCGCCCGGTGCGCAGGGCCGTGTGCAGGGCCAGAAAGAGGAGCGGCAGGACGAGGAACAGGATGCCATAACTGCGGGCTTCCACACTGTAGCGCAGGTGCCAGGGGTGGAAGGTGGCGAGCAGGGCGGCCGTCAGGCCTAGCCAAGGTCCGCCCAGCCGCAGACCCAGCCAGGCCATGGCCCCAATCGCCAGCACGCCGCCGCAGAACACTGGCAGCCGGAGCGCCGTCTCATTCACCACGCCCTGGGCGGTGTGGGTGAGGCCGCGCCATGCGTCGTAGCTGGCGCGGGCCGCGATGGAGAAGGGCATGGAATTGTTGCCCGCGCGGTTTTCATAGAGAGTGGACAGCCAGGTGGCGGGGCGGAATTTTTCGGGTTTCCCCAAGTCTGCCAGCGCCAGACGTCCGGCCAGCTGGGCCCGGAAGACGTGGGCCTCGTCATTGTATAAACTCAGTCCCAGCCGCGGAGCCCGGCAGGCGGCCCCGGCGATCATCAGGCCGGCGATGCTGAGCCAAAACCACCGTGGTGCTTTGATGGGGGTGGCTGGGAAAGGCGCGGCCCACGGGCGGGCCCAGTGGGGGGCCGTCACCCAGAGCAGGCTGAGCATCGCGCTCCCGGCCACCGCGCCCCACCAATAACAGGACTGAACCAGCCCCGCCAGTTTCACCTTGTCCCCCGTCCACCACAAACCCACCCCGTGACGCCACTCCGCCTTGAGGAAGAGAAAGCCGAGGAGTCCGGCCAGCACCACTCCGAGGCCGGGGCGCAACCATGCCGGTGTCATGGGAGGAGATGCAGGGGAATCGCGGGAAAGCATAGGCTCAGGCTTAGCGGTCCCGGGCGGCAGCGCCAAGGGGATTTCACCGCCGGGGGACTTCCCGGCTCCCGGGAGTTTGATTCTGCCGGCCGGGCTTCCCGGCTTGATCCCGCCGCCATCGTGTGCACCTCATGCCGCATGAACTCCGCGTTGCGCCTCGTTTCCTGCTCCCTGCTCCTGTTCACTGCCCAGGCAGGCCTGATTTCCTGCAGGCAGGAGAAAAAGATCGCGTCCAGCAAACCGGACCGGCAGCCCATCACCCCGGTCACGGTGGAAGTGCGGCCGGACGGTCTGGCCTATCTTCCGGGAGCTGCCATGCCGTTTACCGGCGAGGCCATCAGCGCCTTTCCGGATGTTCCCAGCCTGAT
>JAYUWQ010000623.1:0-1527 GCA_043753485.1 bacterium | reverse complement strand
CCACGCCGTTTTCCTGCACCGTAAAGTCCAAGTCCACCGCATCCAGCGGCAGGGTGTGACAGAGCGGAATCAGTTGGTCCGTGCGCTTGGACGCTTGGATCCCTGCGACGCGGGCTACCGTTAGGACATCACCCTTTGGCAGGGCGGCGGCCCGGAGCGCGGTCAGGGTGGCGGATGCCATTTGGACGAAGCCTTCCGCCACGGCTACGCGGCGCTGCACGGGCTTATGGCCGGTATCCACCATGCGGGCGGTGCCATCGGCGTCGAGATGGGAAAAAACGGTCTGAGACATGATAGGAAAGATCAGGGGGCAGGAGGTTCGAGGAGCAGCGTTAGGGCTTGGCCGTCAGCCGGGGATGTCGGATTCACCAGCACGAGGGCATTGGTTCCTGTCAGGGAAAAAGTATTGCCGGAACTGGACCACCAGAGCGGCGAAACGGTGAGCCGACAGTCCTGCACCGAGGCTTTGGCGGGCCACCAGGTTTCCCGGGGGTCGGTGGTGAGGGGAGGGCCTCCGCTCAATTCCAGCCAAAGCGCCGGCCAGGTGACGGGACGACCGGCCGCGGCTTCCACCGCCAGCTTGATCGCGGTGTGAAAACAGACGAAGTGGGAAACTGGATTGCCCGGCACCACAAACGCCGCTTGATTTCCCCGCGTGGCAAAGGTTAGAGGTTTGCCGGGGCGCAGGTTCACGCGGTCGAAGTGGATCGTATAGCCGAGCCGCCGCAGCGTGCGCGCGCCGTAGTCATAATCGCCCACGCTGGCTCCGCCTGATAAAATCAGCAAATCAGCGGGCGACCCGGCGGCTTCCGCCAGGAGGTCGGGATCATCCGCCACGCGTTGAGAGGAGAATGACTTAACACCCGCATCCATGAATAACGCCCGCAGCAGGCTGGAATTGGTATCCCGGATTTTTCCAGGGACGGAAGCGGCGGAGGGATCGATCAGTTCCCCCCCCGTCGCCAGGTGATGCACGGTGGGCGCGGGGATCACCATGGGTTCCGTGGCTCCCAGCTGCGCGAGGATAGCCAGTTCCACCGCGCCCAGCAGGGTGCCCTCCGGGAGGATAACCTGTCCAGGCGCGGCTTCCGATCCTTTAATTCTAACAAATAACGAGGAGCTGAACTTCCCGATCCTGACGACGTCGTTTTCCGTCCGGGTGTCTTCCTGCATCACCACGCGACCGCCATCGGGAGGCAGCAGGGCACCGGTGAAAATCCGGAAACATTCTCCAACCCGCACCGGCCGGGTGGGCAGATCACCCGCGGGGATTTCCCCGGCCAGCCGGAATGGCCCCGGGACCGCGTCGGCGCGCACCACATAACCATCCATTTGGGAGCGATCTCCGGTGGGGTAAAAGGCATCGGCCACTACCGCCTCTGCCAGCACAAGGCGGTGCGCCTCCGCCAGTGCCACCCGGCGCGGGCGGCAAGGCACCACTCCGGCGGCAATTATGCTGCGTGCTTCTGACAGGGAAATCATTCGCACGGTTCGGAGGGTGCGGAAATCCGGGCAACCGGGAAATCC
>JAYUWQ010000622.1:0-3707 GCA_043753485.1 bacterium | reverse complement strand
GCGCTTCGCCGGCTTCGACAGCCGGACGGGTCAGGACAATGCGCTGCACCTGGCCGGATTTCAGGGCATCAACTGCGGCCGCCATGGCGAGATAGGTTTTTCCGGTACCGGCGGGACCAATGCCGAAGGTGACATCGTGGCTGCGGATGGCCTGCAGATAGGCCAGCTGGGTGCGGGTGCGGGCAAGGATCGGTGGCTTGCGCGGGCTGCCGCTGAGCCGGATCGACGTCAGGTTTTCCAGCGAATCGGCCTGCGCACCGGTCGTGCGGGCGTTCAGCTTCTCCGTATCCAGGGCAAAGTGGAAAAAGTGCGCGTTGATCTCCGCCCCTCCGCGGTGGGCTTTTTCCAGCTGGGCAAAGACTTTTTGGCCGGTGACTAGATCATCCTCTTCGCCTTCCAGTTTCACCCAGGCATCGCGCAGCGTGACCTTGAGGCCGAGCACGCTGGCGAGGGTTTTCAGCAGGTTCTCATCATGGGCGATGAGGCTTTGCAGAAAGTGGGGGGTTTCGTAATCCAGCGTAAGAGTAGCCATGGGTCAGGAGCAGGGCACTACGAATGGCATGAGTTTCCCCGGAAGGATACGGGTAAAACCAGGCATCGTCAGCCGGAGACCACCGGCCTCCTCGGGAAATTCCATCCCGTATTATTTACGGGTAAGCGTGTAATCTTCGCGGCCATCCTTCATGGCCCAGCCGAGCGCATCCAATTCGCCGCGGAGGCGGTCGGCCTCCGCCCAATCCTTGGCGGTGCGGGCGGCCCAGCGGGCTTCGGCCACGGTGCGGACTTCGGCGGGCACTTCATCGGCTTTTTCCTGCGGGAGGACGATGCCGAAGGCGGTCAGGATCAGATGCAGGCCGCACCAGGCCGTGAGGGCTTCGTCGGGCGTCAGGGCTTCGGGCTTGAGGGACTTCAGCGCGGTGAAAACGTGGCCGAGCGTTTCGGCGGTGTTCAGGTCGTGGTTCAGCGCTGTCCAGGCAGCCGCAAATGGCCCGGGGTCCTGACCGATCAGGGATTCGTAGGACGGGGCGGCGTCCTGACCGGCGCGGGCGGCGAGAGCCCGCTCGGCACGGGCGATTTTGGCCAGGGCCTGGCGGGCGCCGTCGAGGGAGTCGAAGGTGAAATTCAACTGCGCCCGGTAGTGGGCGGCGGTGAGGACGTAGCGGACCTCCTCCGGGGTGTAGCCTTTGGCGGCGAGGTCGGCGAGGGTATAAAGATTGCCCAGGCTCTTGCTCATCTTTTTCCCGTCCACCAGCAGGTGCGTGATGTGGAACCAATGCGCCGCAAAACCATGATGACCGCTCCCGGCGCAGCATTCGCTCTGCGCGATCTCGTTTTCGTGGTGCGGGAACACCAGGTCCACCCCGCCGGAGTGCAGATCAAAGGTGTCGCCGAGATATTCGCGGATCATGGCCGAGCACTCGAGGTGCCAGCCGGGACGCCCTTCGCCCCACGGTGCCGGCCAGAAGTTAGGGCCGTCCTCCGGTTTGCGCGCTTTCCAGAGCGCGAAGTCTCCCAGGGTGTCCTTTTCGTATTCATCATCGGACACCGAGGCTCCTTGTTTCAGTTCCCGTTCCTTCACCCGGGAGAGCCGCCCGTAATCCGGAAACGAGGTGATCTTGAAATACACGGAGCCATCCGGCGCGGCGTAGGCGTGGCCTTTCGCGATCAACTCTTCGATCATGCGCACCTGATGCGGAATGTGCTCCACCGCGCTGGGTTCGATGTGCGGTGGCAGGCAATGCAGCGCGGCGCAGTCGGCATGGAAAAGCTGGGTCCAGTGCCGGGTGAAATCCGTCAGAGTCTGCCCCTGTTCCTGCGAGACGCGGATCGTCTTGTCGTCCAGATCGGTCAGATTCCGCACATGTTTGGTCGGCGTGCCCCCCAGCTCCAGCACCCGCCGGAAGAGATCCTGCAGCACAAACGTCCGGAAGTTCCCGATATGCGCCGGCCCGTAAACCGTGGGTCCGCAGGCGTAAAAACGGTAGGTCGAGCCATCAAGAGGCGTCAGCTCCCGCGGCGCACGGGACATGGTGTCGAAGAGGGTCAGAGGCATGGGAAGGAGGGAACAGAAAAGGATCAGGAACGAGAGCGGGAAAACCGCCGCAGAGCAAGGGGCCTCTCCATCGGAGCGCGGACTTGTAGTCCGCTCCGGAGCATCGGCAGCACCATGGCGTTTCCCTTGTCGTGGAAGGCGGCGTCCGAGGCCCCAACAGCGCCAAGGTTGCCGGGGCGGACTACAAGTCCGCGCTCCGTTTTTGCTATCACGTCATGCCTGGCAGCGGAAATGGCGGCATTCTGTGGCTGTCCAGGCACTTCTCATAAACCGTATAATCCGTAGCTGTAGTCGCGGTAAAAAGCGCCGGTCAAAAGCAAGGTAGTTGCGCCGAAACCGAACCACCAAAGGAGATTGGCTTGCCGGGTCAATTTCTGACAGCGCCACCAAACAAGGAGCAATCCCTGCAAGAACAACATAGGGAATTGCAGCAAAGCAAAGAGTTTGAAGTCCAACAATTTATTCCAGTAGAGGGCCTCCGCTTGAAGTTTTGGACGGTTTTTGAGTTCGAGTTTTTGAGCCCTTTTTGGATCAGTCCAGAAAAAATCCAAAGCGAGGGGCGAGGGTCCAAGCTTTCGGGATCTGTCGGACTCTTCCTCGCCGCTAATGCTTTTCCAAACTGGCAACCTGTACCCTGAATGTGCGTTCAGCCATTCCACCCGGATTCCGACAAAGCAGACCAGAAGGAACAGACCGCTGGTTAGCCAACGTATTTTGCTCATTTTTTACTCCGCAGACTTGTCCCGGTCATCTCCTTCGGCTGCGCCAAGCCGAGCATGTCCAGCAGGGTCGGCGAGATGTCGGCGAGGATGCCGTTCTTGACTTCCCATTCTTCAGCGTCGGCGGCGACGTAGATGCCGTGGACGAGGTTGGTGGTGTGGGCGGTGTTGGGGGTGCCGTCGGGGTTGCGCATGAGCTCGCAGTTGCCGTGGTCGGCGGTGATGAAGAGCTTGCCGCCGAGGGCGAGGGTGGCTTCGACGACGAGGCGGACAGCGAGGTCGATGGTCTCGCAGGCGTGGATGCCGGCTTCGACGACACCGGTGTGGCCGACCATGTCAGGGTTGGCGAAGTTGAGGATAACGAGGTCGTAGTTTTCGAGGCGGTGGATGACCTCGAAAGCAAGGTCAGGCGCGCTCATCTGCGGTTTTTTGTCATAGGTGGGCACTTCCTTGGGGCTGACCGCCATGTAGCGGTCTTCGCCGGGATTGGGGATTTCGACCCCGCCATTGAAGAAGAAGGTGACGTGCGGGTATTTCTCCGTCTCGGCGGCGCGGAGCTGGGTCAGACCGGCGGCGGCGACCACCTGACCGAGCAACTGGTCCATGCTTTCCGGAGTGAAAATGACGCGGGCGCCGAGGGCGGTGTAGGTGGCGTCGTATTCGGTCAGGGTGTAGTAGCCGACCTTCGGGCTAATCGTGCGCTCGAAGCCGCTGAAGTCGGCTTTGAGAAAGGCGTCGCTGAGCTGGCGGACGCGGTCGGCGCGGAAGTTGAACCAGAGCACCACGTCCCCATCGGTGAAGCGGGGGGTGTTGATGTGGCTGAGGATCATGGGTTGGAGGAATTCGTCGCCGCGGGGGTCATTGGCATAGGCCTTGAGGATGGCTGAGGAAGGGGCTTCCGCGATGATGTCGCCGCGCCCGAGGACGATGGCGTC
>JAYUWQ010000621.1:0-3709 GCA_043753485.1 bacterium | reverse complement strand
GCGCACAGCTACAGCGACGAGGAAGTGAATGAGGACGGCATCAATGCGCGCCGGGTAGGGGCCAATACCTGCCGGCGGTCGAATCACAGCACGCCGGTTTTTGTGGAAGCCGCAAACCACGCCACCCAGGTGGATGCCGCCCTGGAGATTGTCGGGCGCTGGATCCGGGGAGAACGGGCAGGGCACTCTACCAAACCGATCAAACCGGAAGAGATCGGCATTTTTTATCCTGAACTGGGAAACAACCTGGGATTGATGGAACGGTTGGTCGCTGGCCTGTCAAAACTTGATCCGACCCGCTGGCTCTCCGACAAACGGGACGCCCTGTGCCATCAGGGAGTGAACGACCAGGCGATCAAGGTGCAGACGGTGCATTCCGCCAAGGGCCTGCAATACAAAGCGGTGTTGGTGCTGTGGACGGACACGCTCCCGGTAGGGAAAGCCGCCGCCGACGAAGCGCGCCGTCTGCTCTACGTTGCTATCACCCGGGCCGAGAATGACATTGTCCTCCTCGGCAGCGGCCAACGGGGTTTCGCGTTCGAGTTTCAACAAGCCTGTGCCGTCCGTTATTTCCCCTTCGCGGTGCGGGATGAGGAACTGGGGGGGTGGCGTGATCCCAAAAGCAAATTTCCTGGTGATTTTATCGTGGCGACTTTGCTGACCCGCATATGCTCGGACGTGAAGTATGAGATGGTCGCATAGCCTTGCCATGAATGTGATGACCCTGAACCCGGCTCCTTCCCGATGATTCTGGATTTTTTGAAACTGGTCTTCCAGGCTCTGGTGCAGCCGGATGCCGCCCGGTTCAAAGGATGGAGGGGGGAGACCGTCACCCGCAGGACCTTCCTGGGAAAGCTGGACCCGACCGTCTACCGGTGTTATTACGACCTTTATCTTCCACGGCCGGACGGGAAGGGCACGACCCAGGTCGATCATGTGGTGATATCAGAGTTCGGAGTGTTTGTGATCGAGACCCAGAATCTGTCAGGCTGGATTTTTGGCAGGGCGGAGGATGCCAGCTGGACGCAGCAAGTTTACCGGAAGCGCCAGCGATTCCAAAACCCGCTGCACCAGAACAAACTCCATGTGCGGGCGCTGCAGAAGTAGCTCGCCCTCCCGGCTTCCGTTTTCTATCCGGTGGTATGGATGGCGGGGGACGCGGTCTTTAAAACACCGGTGCCGCCCGGGGTCCTCACCTCAGGCCTGGCTGAACATATCACCTCCCACAACTGGTCTGAACTCAATGTGTCCGAAGTTTCCCGGGTGAACGCCGTGCTTGGAATTTTGGACCGGTCCCTGCAACGGAAGGAAGTGGGCCGTCTGCATAACGCCCAGCGGAGGGGGCCGTAGAACAGGCCGCTCATTCTCTTTTGAGTGTCCCCTGGATGAATCGATGGTATCGGTTATTTTTCCTGACGCCATGCACCCCGCCTACTTCCAGACCCTCTTCATCTCCCGCGACGGCATCGAGGATTGGCCTGATCGGTTTGTCATCATCACCGCATATGCCACGACCGGAGAGACCTGGACGGACGCCATGAACGAAGCGCAGACCCGGAAGCTGGAAGCGGTGCTCCAAGGCCGTGGCCAATGGATGCGGGCGATTACGGGGCATTCCCGTGAAACCCAACACCTGGAGCCGGGCTGGGCGGTGGAGCTGGACTGGGAGGAGGGGTGTGACCTCGGGGACCAGTTCCAGCAGGATGCGATCTATGTGGTGGACGGGGATGTGCTGTCGGTGACCTACTGCGATGAGCGCCGGGGCCTGGTGCCGGTGGGAGCATTCCGGGACCGGTTGACGCCTTTTTGAGAGGGAAGGGGGCGGCAGGGTCCTGCGGACCGGATTCAGGCTTCGCGGTCTCAGGGCCCTGTGGGCTGGTCTCAGGCTTTGCGGTAGGGGGTTTTTTGGGGGAGAGGGGGAGGACACCGGCCGCTGGTTTATTCTTGCCGGGGCGGGGCCGGGGTTCTACAAAACGGGGATGCGTTCCCTGCTGTTGCTGATGCTGCTTGCCATGACGGCTCCTCTTTCTGCCGACCCACTTCGGCTCACCCTGCGTTCGCGTGACAAGGCCACCGGCACTGTGGCGGTGACGCCGGTGGCGTGGGAGCCAAAGCGCACGGCCATCATCGTCTGTGATATGTGGGATGACCACTGGTGCCGCAGCGCGTCGCGCCGGGTCACCGAGCTGGCCGGGCCCCTGAATGCCATGCTCCAGACGGCGCGGGCGAAGGGCGTCTTCATCATCCATGCCCCGAGCAGTGTGACCGATTTTTACAAGGACTCGCCGCAGCGCCGCCTCGCCCAGGCCGCTCCTCTGGCGAAAACCCCGGTGCCTCTGGCGGACCCACCGCGCTGGGGGACGGCCTGGTGCTGGACCAACCCCAAACACGAAGCGGTGCTGCCGGTGGACGATAGTGATATGGGATGCTCCTGCACGGGGAAGAAGTGTGAGATCATCCCGCCCTGGAAACGCCAGCACCCGGAGATCGAACTGGTGGAGGGCGATGCCCTGACCGATGACGGCCAGGAGACTTGGAACCTCCTGACAGCCCGGGGCATCGACCAGGTGATCCTCTGCGGAGTGCACCTGAACATGTGTGTGCTGGGCCGCCCCTTCGCGATCCGCCAGCAGGTTTATCTCGGCAAAAAGGTCGTCTTCATGCGCGACCTGACTGATTCCATGTACAACCCGGAGCGCCCACCGGGAGTGGACCACTTCACCGGACACGGCCTCATCATCGGCCATGTGGAACGCTACTGGTGCCCCAGCATCACCAGCGACGCCATCACGGGTGGCCGTCCGTTCCGGTTCAAGGAAGACACGCGGCCAGTCCAGTAAGGGGGGGGAGGGCTGCGCCGGGGTCAGAGTCCTGCAGACCGGTCTCAGGCTTCGCGGTCTCAGGGTCCTGCGGACCGGATTCAGGCTGGATGGGTTCCCATTGGATTGGAGGGCCCATGCTCTGTAACGTCCACCCCGGGACTTCAGCCCGTGCAACCTGAGACCGCAGCGCCTGAGACCGCGCAGCCTCAGGTGGCGGTTTTTTATACGGCGTCAGAGCAACTGGAAGGCTGGGGAAAGCTTACTTCTTCTCTTTTTTGGCGGCTTTGTTCATCTCGCATTTGCAGATCCACTCGGGGCTGTCGCACTTTTCACAGTTGGCGGTGTCGTAGGTGAAACGGGCGGTGACAGGTTTGCCTTTTTCGGTTTCCCGGAATTGGAACACCAGGAGGCTGCCTTCCTTGACGGCGGGGATGGCGAAACCGGTGGCGGTTTTTTCGACCGCGACCTTTTCGGGCTTGGCGGCGGTGCCACTGGTCACGGTGAGGGTCTGGGCGGCGACGGGAACGGCTTTCAGGTCTTTGTCCAGCAGGGCAATCTGGAACTTGCCTTCCTTCAGGGTGACTTCGCCGTGCATGGTTTCGTTTTTGCTGAATTCGAGCAGACGGCCGCCGTTGGGCCCGATTTCGACGCCGCCGTGGGCGAGGACGAAGCTGGTGGTGAGGGCGAGGAAGAGCAGGGTGAGTTTGGATTTCATGGTGTTGGTTGTTTTGGTTGGCGGTGTGGTTTGGACAGAATGGTGGATAATATATTCAAAGGGATGCAGGAGCATTCAAATTCAGGGCTTTGGCAGACGCACGGCGGCCGAAGGCGAAGAACACGGCGGGGGTGACCACGAGATCGAGCAGGGTGGAGGAGATCAGTCCGCC
>JAYUWQ010000620.1:0-9800 GCA_043753485.1 bacterium | reverse complement strand
TCCTGAATGGTCACTGGCGCGGAGGTTTCAGCGCCCGTTTTCTGCTCGTTCTCGATCCGCAGGACCCGAATATTGAAAAAATAGGGGGAATCGCTGCTGGTTCCAGAATTGGCCAAGGCCGTCAGCAGGTCGTTCAGGGAACGGTTTGAGGTCGTCAAAGTGATATTGAATGGATACCGCTCAAGGACCAGTTTTTCATCAATGACCGCCACCGGCGCGGGTTCCGGTTGTTTTTTGCCTTTCGCCGCCGTTGCGGCCGGCTTGGCGGCTGGTTTGGGTTTTTCACCTGCCGCTGGAGCGTCATCCTTCTTTTCAAAGTTCAATTCAGGCCGGTCGATGGCATTGATTTCCTTCACCCCACTGGCCACGAGCAAAGTGAAGAATTGTTGGATTCCCTCCATCCATGCATTGAGTTGCGGGACAGCCTGGGTTTCAGGGAACGTTGAAAGGTAAGTGGCAAATCCAAGATCAAACTTCTCGGGGAGTTTGACACCGGCATTCTTCGCATCCACCACAATGGCATCACGGGTTTTCTGCAACTTCGCCTGGAATTCGGCGCTCGTCATCGCATCTGCCAGAGGCGTCTGGACGGCGCGGACTTTGTTGTTCAGCTCGCCTACTTTGGCCGCATAGGCGTCCACCTGGGCTTTCTTGGCTTCCACATTTTCCTGTTTGGGAAAAATGGGGGCTTTTTGCAGGGCGAGGAGCTTTGCCTTGGTAGTGGTGTATTTTTCCTCGGCCTCGGTGGTGGCGGAAGAGGATGACCATGCCAGATAGCCCAGTCCAGCCGCACCTGCGGCCAGAATGGCGAAATAGCCGGTCAGAAAAGAATTCTGCTTTGCCTTACTCATGAATAGTTCGAAATTCGAAAGGTTATTTTTTCGTGATGGGCTTGACCGGCACCGGCACATCCAATTTCTGCTTCAGAGGAAGCAGGATTTGGAAATCATACCCCTCCTTGGTGCTGATGGAGCCAACTTGGTTGTAAACGAAGTCCCTGATGAGATCATCGTCCGTCTTGCTGGAATCAAATTCAAAGTAGTCCTTCAAATTCTCCCTGATTTTGGCAAACAGCGTGGGCACATCCTCACCAACTCCGCGGTTGATTCCCGCAATGTGGAGCGCGGTCACTGGCATGGTCTGCCCTTTTACGGGGGGCGTGGTGGTGGTGGCTTTCACCCCGGTTCCAAACACCCCATAGGAAACCGCATTGGTGAACAAGCCGTCCACCGTTTGTTCGCCTTTGGGTCCGACCATCGAAATCTGGGTGATCCAGATCTTCTCATTGGCGAACTGGGCGTTCAAGGCGTTCATCAGATTGACCCAGAAACTGCGTTGGTTGATGACATTGGCCAGATAACCGGCCCGGGTCTCTTCAATCTTCTGGCGTTTTTCCTGCGCTTTGATCTGGTCGTCGTATTTGGCAAATTTCTCGACTTCGAGCTCATATTTACCCGTTTCACGGGCAAAGGCGGAAGCAGCGCTGTTGTTGTAGATCATGATGCTCCCCAAACCGGCCAGCAGACAGGCGGCGGCAATGTAAAGACGCGGTTTTTTCGCACCGACATCCTTGGCGGCTTTCACCGAATGCGGTGACAGATCCAGTTCCATCGGGCAGGCCATTTCACGCAAAGCCAAACCCACCAATTCTCCCAAGGTATGAGCCTCGGCCCCGACCTGTTCAACATTGACCCTTGGACCCACCGCCACGTTGCGCAGCGGATTGAAATATTCGACGGGCAAGCGGAGCTTTTCTTCAAAAACTTCCTTGAGGTAAGGCAGGGAGGCCCCGGCACCAGCAAGGTAGACGACGCCCGGAGCGCTGCCGCCCTGCTGACTGCGGTAGGCATTGGTGCGGCGGGTGATTTCCCCATGCACCTTGAGGAGGGCGTTGCGGATCACCTTGGACATGCCATCCACTTCGGGATCTTCGTGGTCCGCATAGTTTCCTCCCAGATTGACAAATCCCTCCTGAACTTTGCGGCCTTCGGCGGAATCGTAGTCCATGCCCATTTCCCGGGCAATGCTCTGGGTGATGGAGGCGCCCCCGGTCTGGAAGCTATTAATGAAGGCCCGGTGACCTTCGATGAAAATCAGGTTCGTGGTGCGGGCACCCAGATCGATCAGCAGGGAACAACCCTGGGCATCCGGGTAATTGTAGCGGAAGGCATTGTACAAGGCGACCGGAGCCGCATCGACCAGTTGCGCATCCAAACCGGAGCTTTCCACGGCGGCATGCATCTCGCTGAGATGCTCCGAACGGATAGCGACAATTCCTACTTCAACTTCACCGCCGGATTTTCCCATCAACTGGTAGTCCCAGACCGTCTCCGCGAGGGGAAAGGGCACAGCCTGCTGCGCTTCAAAGCCAACAATTTTATCAACCTGATCCTCGGCCAGCGGCGGAAGTTTGACAAATTTAGCGATCAGGAACTGGCCGGGAACCGCGTAATTGACATCAGAGTCTGCAGCTTTGAACTGGGCGACCAGTTGTTTGACTGCTTCGGTCAGACTGTTGCGTCGGGTGCCGTCCGCGGTGGGATCTCCGGCCATTTCGGTGAATGCGTAGTCCTTGAGCAGAACGCCGCCTTTGCCGCTGATCCCGAAACGTGCCATGCCGACGCGCTGGGAGCCCAGATTTAGTGTGAGGATAGATTTCTTCTCGGCCATCGTGATCGTCTTTTAGAGCGGTGAAAGTCCGCAGCGTCAATGGGAAAGCCCTTTATTTCCCAAGGGACCGCTGCGAAACGCGTAGTTAATATTGCCGCAGTGATTATTTGGGTTTGACGTCCGCGTGGAAATCGCCCCAGAGCGGCCCGAAGGGCGACTGTGGCTTCGAGAGGAGCGCGGGCTCCTGCGGTGGCGCGGTGGCGGCTGTCCACCACTTTGCGCCATTTTCATTCGGACTCTTCGCAACGCCTTTGGGACCTTTGCTGTAAAAGCCAACGGTTTCACTCCCCGCCAGAACCTCGACCGCATAATAGCTGACCAAGCCCACATTGCCTTCCGGCCGGCCGGTGACCTTCAGGATGGTGGAAGGCGAAATGTAAACGACGCTGTGCGACACTTCATCGATCGGCACGTTGGTGTGGGTGACCTCAGCCGTCAGCACCCGGGCGTTCTCCTTGACGCTGCTGTTCAGAAAAACGTAATATTTGAAGGTCAGTTCCGGGACGACTTCGGATTTCTTTTCCCCAGCTGGGCGCTCGGTTTTAAATTCCGGCTCAATCTCGATCCAGTCCTTGGGTTTCCACCGTTTGTCAGTCGTGCTGCCTTTGGTGGCGAAATCGGGAGTCTTTTGGACCTGGACCTTGATATCCTTGAAATCCACCAACTTTTCTTGGGCTTTGGCCGGAGTGGCCGGGGCATCCTGGGCGTGGCTCGCTGCGGCAAGGCCGGCTAGCACCAAGGCAGCAAGGGAGAATCGGGACGGTAATTTCATGCGGGGCTCAAATGGGTGATGGGAATATTAACGGACGTTGGCGGGTTTTTCGCGGCAAGGCTACAAAAAAATCCTACGGCCCCTCAGGTTTTTAAGACGTTCGGGGCAAACTGCCTCAACTTCATTTGAAATTAATTTTCAACAGGCTTTTCCTTCCCTTTGGAGAGCGGTTTTGATGCCCTCCTATGACACCTTTTCCCATAGATCGTTCCACCCCCTGCGTATTACCCGATACTTAACTGCCTCATGCACCCGTCCTTTTCCCTTTCCGTCCTCGGTTTCCTCCTGTGGGGAACCTCCTGCCTGCTGTCCGCCAAGGAACTTGACGGCGTCCGCGCTGCCGCGACCGGCCCCTGCCCCACCGTGGAGGAGGCCATCGCCAAAATGACGGTCCCGGATGGCTACGCCGTCCGCTGTTTCGCCAGCGAACCCATGATTATCAACCCGGTTGCCATGACCTGGGACCACCGCGGCCGCCTCTGGGTGGTCGAGTTGTATGAATACCCCAGCGGGGCCGCCGCCCCGAACGACTACTCCAAAACGGCCACTGACGAGCAATTCCGTCCCGTCATCCCGCAACAAAAAGACTCCCCGCGCGACCGCGTCATCATTCTCGAAGACACCGATAATGACGGCAAAGCCGACAAACGCACCGTTTTCGCCCAAGGCCTGAACCTCGCCACCGCCATCCTCTGCGGGCACGGCGGCGTCTATATCGGGCAAGCCCCCAATCTGTTTTTCTTCCGCGACACCAACGGCGACGACAAAGCGGACGAATATAAATCGGTGCTCACGGGTTTCGGCTTGGAGGACCGCCACGAACTCCTCAACAGCTTCACCTGGGGCCCGGATGGCTGGATGTATTTCACCCACGGGGTCTTCACCCACAGCAAGGTCCGCCGTCCCGGCCAAAAACCCGAAGAAGGATTCACCCTGAATGCGGGGATTTTCCGGGTGAAACTCAGCACCGAAAACAACAGCCCCCGCGCCGACGACTATGAAGTCTATGCCGATGGCACCAGCAATCCCTGGGGCGTTGATTTTGATGCCCGCGGCAATGCCTTCGTGGAAGCCTGCGTCATCGACCACTTCTTCCACATGGCTCCCGGTGGCATCTACGCCCGCCAGGGAGGCGCCCCGGAAAACCCCTACGCCTACGAACTGCTTCCCAGCATCGTCGGCAAGGATCACCCCGGCCACTTCCGCGCCGCCTATGCCGGCATCAGCATCTACCAGGGCGGCATCTACCCTGCCGACACCCACGGCCACGCCTTCTTCGGGAATATCCACGACAACGCCATCCACGAGGAAGCCATGGACCCCGTCGGGGCCACCTTCAAAGCCCGCCCCATCCGCGATTTCCTCCGCGCCAACAACGGCTGGTTCCGCCCCGTCAGCATCCAGACCGGCCCCGACGGCTTCCTCTGGGTGATGGACTGGTGCGACAAATACCCCTGCTACCAAAACGCCCTCGCCAATCCCGAAGGCGTGGACCGGGAGAAGGGACGGATCTGGCGGGTTTGTTACACCGGGAGTGCGGAGGGGAAGGAATTGGCTGGGAAATCGCGACCTCAGAAGGACCTCGATTTGTCCAAAGCAGCTTCCGAAAAGTTCCTTGGCCTGATTTCAGATTCCAATTCATGGATGCGCCGGACGGCGATGATCCATGCCAGCAATTTGGACCTCAAAGCCATCATTATTGAAGCCAGCCAGCAAATCACCCAAGAGAAGAAAGGAGCGCCAAAGACAGCGACTGCACCTGCCGCTTACGCTCTGTCCGGATTGGTGATGGAAGCCACCGAAGGAGCGGGGTTACAACTTCATTCCGATGATGGCCCCTTTCAGGATGTTGCCTTGCGCCGATCAGCCGTACTTGCATGGGCGGATTTCAGAAAGGGCTCTGTCCCATCCGCAGATGAGATCAGCCTGGTTGTGCGGATGGCTGCCGATAAGGACCCATTAACCCGAACCGGCGTGGCTGTGGCCGCCCGTAAAATTTCAGCGGGCACCTTGACCGGCAATCAACAGTCTGGACAACACCCATCTTTATGGCCTGTCGTTAGTCAGTTGATTACCTCCGGAACCCTCGCCGACAAAGCTGAAGCTTTTCACATTTGGATGGCATTGGAGCCCCACTTGGCTATCGAACCAGAGCAAGTTTTGAAGGATCTGGCCCGTCAGTCACCCACCACCAAGCCCCTCTCGCTCACCCTCACCAACAAATCCGCCCGCCGCATTATCGACACCCGCTCGCCCGCCAACGTCGACCTCCTCCTGACCTTCCTCGACCAGCTCAAGGACCACGACGACCTCACCGCCGCCGCCTTGGAAGGCATGTTGAAAGCGCAGGAAGCCGGGCCGGTGAAACCGGACAAAACCGACCCCGCGCCTTACTTCGTCCGGTGGTCGCAGAGTGCCTCTGCCGATGTCAAAAACCGCGCCGCCCGCCTAGCCACCCTCTGGGGCGATCCGACGGCCGTCGCCGCCGTGATCGCTGAAGCCGCCAAAGCGGACACTCCCCTGCCCCGCCGCATCGAGTTGCTGGAAACCCTGCGCAAACTCCGCACCCCGGCCACCAAACAAGCAGTGCTGGATCTGCTCACCGCCGGTGGTCCTGACGCTTGGCTGATCCCCGTCCTGCGCGCTGCCGCCGAGGTGGGTTCCGGCGATGAATTCAGCACCCCTGCCCTCAAACTCTGGCCCGCCGCCTCCCCGGCCCTGCGCACCGCCACCGCGCAATTCCTGACCGGCCGTGCCGAGTGGCAGCAGCGCCTCCTCGCCGCCGTGGAAAAGCCGGACGCCATCACGAGCATCCGCATCCCCGCCGGAGAATTCCCCGCCACCACCCGCCGGTTCTTCGGCACCCACAGTGATGCCGCCCTGCGTACCACCGCCGAAAAACTGCTTGGCCGCTGGAGCGATTCTACCGCCGAAACCAAAGCCCTCATCGCCGCCAAACGGAAGGCCCTCATCGAAGGCGAGCCGGACATGTCGCTGGGCAAAACGCTTTTCACCGCCGTCTGCGCCACCTGCCACAAATTCCACGGCGGCGGCCAGGAAGTCGGCCCGGAACTGATCGGCTCCGGCCGCTCCAATCTGGACGCCATCCTCGCCAACGTGATCGATCCCAACCAGATCATCGGCAACGGCTATCAAAATTTCCTCATCACCACCAAGGACGGCCGCACCCTCGGCGGGCGCATCGTTGAGGACACCCCCACCCAAGTGACCCTGCTCGGCATCGGCGGCAGCCGTGAAGTCGTCCCCACTGCTGAGATCGCCAAACGTGAGGACACCGGCCTCAGCCTGATGCCCATGGGCTTCGGGGCTCTCCCGGACGACCAGTTGCGCAGCCTGATCTGGTATATCCTCGCTCCGCCTGAGGAAGGTCCTCTGACCAAGGAAAAGAAAGAGGAACTGATCAAGGGAGCCGAGGCGGACGCCGCCACTCCGGTCAAAACCGAAGCCAAAGCCGCTCCCCGCATCGACTGGGAAAGTGTTTCCCTCTGGAATCCGGACTGGAAAGTCACGGCTCCCGAATTCGAAGGCACCCCAAAAAAGCTCACCGACTTCGCCGGCCGGAAAAACGTGCTGCAGTTGCATCCTTTCCCTGACAAAAAATCCCCCTCCTCCCTCAGCCGGAAATTCACCGTCCCCGCCACAGGAAAGCCGGTGCTCAGCTTTGACGCCGCCGCCAAGTCCGGTTCAGACTGGGATCTCCTCGTCCGCGTGAACGGCAAGGAAGCTTCCCGCAAAACCATCAACACCGAAGGCGGGGATTGGAAACATCAATCGTTCGACCTCTCTCCCTGGCGTGGCCAGACCATTGAAATCCAACTCGAAAACCACCCCACCGGCTGGTCCTGGGAGTTCAGTTATTGGAGCGACCTCAAAATCACCCCCTGACTCCTGCCGCGACTGATGAGACTCCTCCTCCCTGCCCTGCTTTCCGCGGTTTGGCTCACTCCATCACACGCCAAACTGACCGCCGGACCGAAGGCTACCGTTCTCAAGGACGGCCAGCCCTTCCGCGCCATCGGCATCAACTACTTCAACGGTTTCCTGCGCACCCTGCAGAAGGCGGACGACACCAGTTACGAAGCCGGTTTTGCCACCCTGGCGGCAAAGCGCATTCCTTTCGCCCGCTTCTGTGCCACCGGTTTCTGGCCGGCCGACATGAAGCTCTATCAGGAAAATCGGAGCGAGTATTTCCGCCGTCTCGATGCCGTGGTCAACGCCGCACAGAAGCACGGAATCGGTCTCATCCCCTCCCTGTTCTGGAATTACTCCTGCGTACCGGATCTGGTGGGGGAACCGATGGATCAGTGGGCCAATCCCCAAAGCAAAACCCAGGCGTGGATGCGGCAGTACGTGCGCGAGGTGGTCACCCGTTACCGCGATCATCCAGCCATCCAGGCCTGGGAATTCGGCAACGAATATTCCCTCCAGGCCAGCCTGCCCAATGCCAAGGACCACCGGCCCGCCATCCATCCCAGCCTGGGCACGCCTGCGACCCGCAGCGCGCAGGATGACCTCAGCTTTGCCATGGTGCGCCGCGCCTATACCTTCTTTGCCACCGAGGTCCGCCAGCACGATCCCGACCGGCTCATTTTCACCGGCGACAGCTTTCCGCGGCTCTCGGCATGGCATCAGGAGCATGAATCCACCTGGACCACCGATTCGGCGGAACAGTTTGCCGAAAGCCTCGCCCTGGCCAATCCCCACCCTGTCAATGCCCTCAGCGTACACGCCTACGAAAACGACGATCAGCGCTTTGCGTCAGCGATGGAGGTCTCGCGTAAAATGAACAAACCCCTGTTCGTGGGGGAATTCGGCGTGCCGGGAGACACCCCGGAACAGGCCGCGGCCTGCCGCCGGCTGCTGAAGGGCATCGTGGAAAACCGCATCCCGCTCGCCGCGCTCTGGGTCTTCGACCTCCCGAGTCAGCAGGACTTCAATGTCACGACCAGCGACCCCCGTTCATGGCAGCTCGATCTCATCGCAGAAGCCAACCGGCAGTTCAAACCCTGAGCGGCAGCCTGGATGATCGCCTGAAACCATCCAGTGCCTGCGGTTTCCCATGGTGTCCCAGGCAATCCCGCCACTAGCCTGGCTCACAAACCAGGGCCCTGCTCCAACTTGGCCGGCCCCGGCAACCTTTTCCTTGCCGCCACCACCTTCGCTCTTCATGGATAAGCGCATTCCCCCGTCCGCCTGTGCCCGACCCTCTCATTCCTCACTCCTCCGAACCTGGAGAAGTTGCGCCTGCCAATGAAGGCGCGCACGCGAAAGCCCCGGCTGTCGCCACGCCGCCCGCCCTGCAACGCCTCCGGACTGCAGGAAAGTTTCTCCAAGCCGGGGACGAAAAGTTCTTCCTCCATGGGGCCACCTACGGCCCGTTTGGCCCCGCCGACCGCAATCACGGACTGCGCGACGCCGCCAGCACCGCCCGGGACCTGGACGACATGCTCGCGTGGGGAGCCAACACGGTCCGCCTCTATCATGTGCCGCCGGAGTGGTTTCTGGAACTCTGCACCGCCCGCGCCCTGCGCGTGGTGGTCTCGCTCCCCTGGGGCGATCACGTCGATTTCCTCCGCCGGTCCTCCTCCCGCCGGGCGGTGCGCCAGTTGGTCCGCGATGCCGCCACCCGTTTGTCAGGATGGCCAGTGGTCGCGGCCCTGCTGGTGGGCAATGAAATCCCCTCCACCCTGGTCCGCTGGCTGGGGCCCCGGCGCGTGCAGGACTTTCTGGAGGACCTGATCGACACGGCACGCGCCGCCGCGCCTGACACCCTGATCGCTTACGCCAATTACCCCGGCACCGAATTCCTCCAGCCCGGCAACGCGGATTTCATCGGCTTCAACGTCTATCTGGAAGACCGCCACACTTTTGAAAAGTATACCGCCCGCCTGCAAAACCTCGCCGGCGACCGCCCGCTGGTGATCACCGAGTTCGGCGTGGACTCCCTCAGCCATGGTCCGGAGCGCCAGGCGGAGATCCTGAAGTGGGAGCGCCAGGTCTGCCAGGCGATGGGCGTGGCGGGAAATCTGATCTTCTCCTGGACCGACGAATGGTTCCGCGGCGGCGAATGGGTCACCGGCTGGGCCTTTGGCCTGACCGCCCGGAGCCGCACCCCGCGTCCGGCCTGGCACGCTCTGGCCGGAGGACCGCCGCGCCCGCAGGACCTGCTGGGGCCAAACCCTCCACGCGTCTCGGTCATTGTCTGCACCCGCAATGGAGCCCCCACGCTCCGCGCCTGTCTGGAAAGCCTGCGCCACCTGCACTATCCAAACTACGAAGTGCTTCTCATGGACGATGGCTCCACCGACGCGGTACCGGACATCGCAGGGGATTTCCC
>JAYUWQ010000619.1:0-9804 GCA_043753485.1 bacterium | reverse complement strand
CAAGGTACCATGAATGAGCGGGCGCAGGGAGAGTTTGGGCTCGAAGTCATCGGTGCCGCTGGTGGATTGCCAAGTGTAGTCCGGACGCGTAGCCCCTTCATACCAGACCTTTCCGAAATAAGCCCTCCAGCCGGCTTCGGGGTGCGGGTCATCCAGGGAAAAACGGTGTAGTTTTCCGGCATCGTCCAGCAGCACAAAGTTTGCGCCCTTGGCATCAATGGCGGCGCCTTTCACTTCAAATCCGACTTCCTCCTCCCACCGGATTTGTTCGCTGGTGGAGTGCCTCAGGCTGACCTGGGGGCCGCTTCCGGTCAGGAACAATTTGTTGCGCTGGCTGCGGGCAAAAAAGGTGGCGGGGCCCGCCAGGGGGTCGAAGGTTTTGATTTTGACAAACAGCCGCTTGTCGCCGCCCTCGGGGACCAGCAGGCTGAAAATGTCCATCGCGCCCTTGGCGTCGGTCATGACCAGGGAGACGTCGCCAAAAACAAAATCGAGCGACGCGACGGGCTGCCCCTTTCCGAACGGATACCATTCCTGACGTTTTTCCGGCTGGTCCCCTCCGAGGAAGATGTAGTCCACGAGGCCCTCTGAAGTGGTCACAATGACAGAGTCCCCCGTGCGGGGCACCCGGAGCAATTGCGGCGTTCCGGTCAGCAGCGGGGTCAGGTCGAGATCCGCATCCTTGGTCAGTTTGCCCTTCCCCATCAGGGTGTTTTTCTGGCGCAGCATCACGGCATGCAATTCCACCGTCCCGGCATTCTCCTGAAGGGCGGCGATGACCTTGGTATTGCCACCATCCCCAAATCCCACCTGACGGATCGATCCTTTGCTGGTGCCGACTTCATAGAATTCGCCTAATTTGATCGAGGGCGAGATGGCACGGCTGCCATCTGCCGCGAACTCCGGCGTGTAATCGACCCGGAAGCTGCCGACTTGCCCGTCCGCGGTCCCGAGGACTACCAACCGATCCACCGCGATCAGGGAAGCGGCAGTCACGACCATGCCCTCCGGCAGGTTCAGCGGCAGGGAGAGTGGCGGTTTGCGGACCGCCGCATCCACAAAAACAACCTCGTTCCCGCCCTCATAATAGAAGGGGAGTTCAGCCCATTCATCGATCCCGAAGACCATCGGGGCTTTCCCCGGAGCAAACGCAAAAGATCCGGTCTCCTGCACCCTTGCAGAGCGGAAGAGTGGATAGACCTGGCTGAAAATGAAAATGAAAATGCCAAAAACGGCAAGAATGATGCCCAGGCCTCCGGCCTTGATGGCCACTGTCATGAAGCGGTCAAAGCGCAGGGTGGCCGGGGCAACCTTGAAACGCTCGGGAACCACAGGTGGGGCGGACGGCATGTGAGGGATGAATAGGAATGCAATGACTTCCAGCGGAACGGCCTGTGAAGGGGAAAGCGGCTCCGGCCGGAAGACCGGAGCCGCCCTGCACCGGGCCGGGCCAGACCCTGTTCCGTTGTTATTTGGCGCTGCCCACTTCCGCCGCCACTTCCGCAGGGATCGGGAAATACCCATCCTTGACCACAATTTCCTGGCCTTCCTTGGACACCACGTACTTCAGGAACTCACCCGTCAGCTTGTCCATCGGGGCATTCGGCTTCTGGTTGACGTAGACGTAGAGAAAGCGGGCCATCGGATAGGAACCCGAAAGACAGTTGGCGTAGTTGGCCTCGGCAAAGGGTTCGCCGGCTTTGGCGGCCAGAGGCAGGGCCTTCACCCCGGCGGTGAGATATCCCATGCCGGAATATCCCAGGGCGTAGACATCCGAACCGATCCCCTGCACCACCGCACTGGAGCCTGGCTGTTCCTTCACCGATGACTTGAAATCCCCTTTGGCGAGGGCGTGTTCCTTGAAGAAACCGTAGGTGCCCGAGGCGCTATTGCGGCCATACAGGGAGATGGCCTTGCCCGACCAGGCTTTCAGACCCAGATCGCCCCACTGGGTGACGTCCTTCCCGCCCGATTTGAAGGTGGAGGAAAAGATGCTGTCAACCTGGCCCATGGTCAGGCCCTTGACCGGATTGTCCTTGTGGGCGAAGACCGCGAGAGCATCAATCGCCACCTTGATTTCGGTGGGCTTGTAGCCGAATTTCTTCTCGAACTTGTCGATTTCATCCTGCTTCATGGCGCGGCTCATGGGTCCGAGCTGGGCAGTGCCTTCGATCAGGGCGGGAGGGGCTGTCGCCGACCCTTTGCCTTCGATTTGGATGTTGACGTTCGGGTAGGTCTTCTTGAAACCTTCGGCCCAGAGGGTCATCAGGTTGTTCAGGGTGTCGGAGCCGATCGAGTTCAGATTTCCAGAAATACCGCTGACGGATTTGTAAGCTGGGATCGCGGCATCCACCTTCACCTTTTCGGCCCGGGCCTGGAGCGTGAAGAAGGATGCACAGAGGAGGAGGAACGGGAGTTTTCCGAAGGGAATGGGACGGAGCTTCATAAGTGTTAGAGATTTGGGATTTGCTTTCGATGTGGCAGCTTCGAAACGCCAGGGGCATTTGCGCCTGTCCACGGTGCATTCAGTGCGTGGGAAAGAGGCGGACGACAAACTCAACTCCGTGACAATTCCGTGACAGTTCACCCTCTTCCTGAAGCCTTCGGGACGTAGCGCCCGGCAGAATCATTTCATCGTCCCCGTCCAGGACGGCTAAATCGTCACACAATCCAATTCGACAAGACTATCGCCTTCGATGTATGAATGGGTTTGTGACATTTTCGTCACTTTGCGAGCCCGCCAATTCCTCCCCGCTTATTCCCATGCCCCACATCCTGCGCGCCCACGATGAGGCCATCGCTGCCCTCGCCGCCGACATCCGGCACATGGGTGACCTTGCCCTGCAGAATCTCCAAAACGCGACTTTTGGGCTGATGAAGCGCGACTTCAAGCTATGTAATCAGGCTATTGCGGACGACGGGGAAGTGGATGAGTTGGAAAAAAAAATCGACCACAGCGCCATTGACATCATCACCCGCTTTGGCCCCAAAGCCACGGATCTGCGCCGCGTCATCGCCAGCATGAAGGTTTCCACCTCCCTCGAACGCATTTCCGATCACTGCGTCAGCCTCGCCCGCCGTGCCAAACGCATCTCCGAACGGCCAGTGGTTCCTGAAACCGATGCCATCCCGGAACTGTCGGCGCTTGCCGGGGATCAATTGCGGGACAGCGTCGCCGCCTTCTGCGATGGCGATCTTGAGGCCGCCCTGTGCATTCAAGCCCGGGACTCCCTCCTGGACGCCGCCCAACTCGCCTTTGCCCGGAGCATCATCTCCAAACTGGAGACGGACAGTTCAAATGTGAAAAACTACGTCGATCTGCTCTTTATTACCCGTTTTATTGAACGGATCGGGGACCAGTCCGTCAACATTGCGGAGGACGCTGTCTATCACCTGACGGCGCTCGATACCCGGCACGGAGGTGATTTGCCCCCAGGAGGGAGCCGGAGCGCGGACTCATAAGGCCCGCAATTTGGCCTGCAAAGTAGGGAAATCGAAACCTTTCCCGTGACCTGGATGAGGCGAATTCCTTCTCAAGCCCCTGTTTGATGAGTGACATTTTCGTCACACAAGCCTCCTTCTGCTCTCGTTTTACGGGGGAACTTGGACCTTGGAAGACGGCATACCCATGGTGCGGCGAAGGTACTCACTTGCCAGTTGGCACTGAATGTGACGGAATCGCCTTCTGACCCATCGGTCAGTGCTGCCCGGGACATGTCCCCGACCATCCCGGGCATTCAGCCTCCACCTCAATACCCAACCTACATGAAACAATTCTTCACCCTTCCCCTTCTGGCCGCCTTGGCCGTTGGCCTCACCTCCTGTGGCAGCAAGGACGCCTCCAAAGCCACTGCCTCCATCAAAGTCTCCGGTTCCAACACCATGGCTCAAGTCAGCACCGCCTGGGCCGAAAACTTCGCCGGGGCCAAAGTCTCCGTAGGGGGCGGCGGGTCCGGAATCGGGATTGGCGAACTGACCGAAGGCCGTATCGACATCTGCACCAGCAGCCGGCCGATGAAGCCGGACGAAAAGGCCAAAATCAAGGAAAAGCAGGGCAAGGAGCCCGTCGAATTTGTGGTCGGTTACGATGCCTTGGCCATCTTCGTCAATCCCGCGAATCCTCTCAGTGAGATTTCGGTGGAGCAGCTCAAGGAAATCTACCGCGAGGGTGGCAGCATCACCACCTGGGAACAGGTGGGACCCGGCGGACTGACCGGCCCGATCTCGGTGCTCGGCCGTGAGAACACCTCCGGCACCTACGAATTCATCCACGACTCAGTGGTGGGCAAGAATGCCGCCGGGGAAAAGGAGAAATTCCGCGGCAATATTTCTGCCCAGAGCAGTTCCCAGTCCATCATCGACAACCTGGCCACGGTGAAATCCGCGATTGGTTATGACGGCATGGCCTTCAAAAATGACAAGGTGAAGTGGTTGGCCGTGTCCAAAAAGACCGGGGAACCTGCCGTCCTGCCGGAGGTGAACGATGCCCGCAGCGGCAAATACCCCCTCGCCCGCAAGCTCTACCTCTACACCGTCGGCGAGCCAACCGGCGCCACCAAGGAATTTATTGACTTCGCCCTGTCGGAAGCAGGACAAAAACTTCTTGCCGGGACCGGCTACGTGTCTCTTAAGTAGTCCAGTGGGACCAGTGTGCACCAGCACGCTGGTCCCCTTTCCTCTTTTTATCTCCCAGCCCGCATGAGCCAAACCCCCAGCCGCAGTTGGCGCGCCATCCTGTCCACAGCTACCGACAAGATCGAAAAACCCATCGAACTGCTGATCCGGGCCTGCGGCTGGAGTTCCATCGTGCTGGTCGCCGCTATCTTTTTCTTCGTTTTCTGGTACGCTGCCCCCTTGCTGCCCAAACTGGACTGGTTCGGAGAAAACGGGTTTTTCACCTCCACCAACTGGCACGCCAAGGATCGCGAAGGTGCCACTTATGGGGTGCTCGCCATGATTGTGGGCAATTTCGCCGTAGCTGCGGTGGCCATGGTCATCGCCATTCCCCTCGGTTTGGCGGCCGCCGTTTATATCAGCGAATTTGCCGGCCCCCGGGCCAAGGAATGGTTCAAAGTCAGCATCGAGATCCTCGCCGCCATCCCCTCTATTGTCTGGGGTTTCATTGCCATCACCATGATCGGGCCGCTGCTGATCAAATATACCGGAGCCACCATGGGGGCCAATCTGCTCAATGGTGGCATCGTGCTGGGCTTGATGAGTGTGCCCCTGATCGTCTCCCTGGCGGAGGACTCTCTCCGTGCCGTGCCCGACAGTTTCCGCGAAGCCGCAATGGCCCTCGGAGCCAACCGTTGGGAAATCGTTTACCGGGTGCTGTTCCCGGCCGCCCGCAGTGGCCTGATGGCCGCCTGCATGTTGGGCGTGGGCCGTGCCATCGGTGAAACCATGGCTGTGCTGCTGGCCACCGGAAACAAGAACCAGATCCCCACCTCCCTCACCGATCCCATCACCACCTTGACCGCCACCATCGCCAGCGAAATGGGGGATGCCGAAGCGGGAAGTCCCCACGCCCAGTCCCTCTTCACCATCGGCCTGCTGCTGCTGGTGATCACCTGCGCCATCAACTTGACAGCCAACCTCTTCATCCGGGGAAACAAGCGTAAATCAGCTGCCTGACATGCCTGCCTCCAATCCGTTTACCCCCAGCCCCTACGAGCTGAACAAGGAATCGCGCGCCACTTGGGCGAAATGGACGTCCTTCGCTATCTCCGTCGTTCTGCTGATTCCCGTGGCGCTGATTCTGAGCATGATCGCGGTCAAGGCCGCGCCTGCCATTTCGTGGACCTACCTTGCCGGGGACGTCTCCCGTTCCGGCGCTGCCGGAGGCATCTGGGGCCCGCTGATGGGAACCGCCTACCTGACGCTGCTCTGTCTCATCATCGTGGCTCCCATCGGTATCCTCGCCGGCATCTACATCAACGAATACGCCCCGGATAACAAATTCACCCGCTCCATTATGGTGGCAGTCACCAGCCTTGCCGGGGTGCCCAGCATCGTGCACGCTCTTTTTGGGCTGGGGGCCTTTGTGGCCACCATGGGGATGCCCAAAGGACTGCTCACGGCGGCCATGACCCTGTCGGTGATGACCCTGCCGGTGATCATCACCAGCACCCGGGAAGCGCTTTCGGGAGTGCCTAAAAATTTCCGTGAGGCCTGCTGGAATTTGGGAGCCTCCCGCTGGCAGACCATCCGCACCATCGTGCTGCCCAACTCTTTCGGCGGCATCCTCACTGGCGTCATCCTGGTGATCGCGCGCGCGGCCGGGGAAACCGCCCCCATCATGTTCATGGGAGCGGTCATGTGGCTGCGGATCGCCCCATCCGGGCCGGAACGCCTCATGCCTTATGGATTGAATGATGAATTCATGGCCCTCTCCAACCACTTGAACCTCATCTCCAAGGACATCCCCGGCATGCCCGAGGAAATGAAATTCGGCAGCGCCCTCGTGCTGCTCGCCCTCATTCTTTTCATCAATGGCATCGCCTCCCTCGTCCGGCTGCACCTGCGCCGCCGGAAGCGCTGGTAGCCCCCCCTCCCCCTGTTAGATCCATGCAACCCGCTCACCTCGAGTTCCGCGACCTCTCTGTCTGGTATGGCCAGAGCAAGGCGCTCGACGAAATCACTTTTTCCGTGCCACGGCACAGCGTGATCGGCATCGTCGGTCCCGCCAACAGCGGCAAATCCACCTTGTTGAAAACCATCAACCGGACGCTCGAATTCATTGATGCCGCCCGGACCACCGGCGAAGTGCTCGTGGAGAGCCAGAACGTCAAATCCATCAAAAACGTCTACTCCCTGCGCCGCCGTATCGGCATGGTTTTCCCGCTGCCGGTGGGCTTGCCCATGAGTGTTTATGACAACGTGGCCTATGCTCCACGCCGCATGGGAATCCACGATAAAACGCAACTGGACGAACTGGTGGAAAACTGTCTCCGGGACTCCGTCCTCTGGGATGAAGTCAAGGACCGCCTCGACCTGCTGGGCACCAAACTTTCGGGCGGGCAGCAGCAACGTCTGACTCTGGCCCGGGCGCTTTCCCTCGAACCGGAAATCCTCTGCCTGGACGAATTCTCCATCGCCATCGATCCGGTCACAACCATGAAGATCGAAGAGGTCCTGATGCGGCTGAAGGAACGGATGACTATCGTGCTGGTCACCAACCTCACCCAGCAGGCCCGCCGCATGGCCGATGCCGTGGCGTTCATCAATGCCTCCCAATTGATCGAGTGGGGTCCAACGGAGCAACTCTTCAATAATCCTGCAAAAGAGCTGACGGGCCGCTATCTGAATGGCGAATTCGGCTGACGCCTCTGCCTTGAAGTTTTCCTCCTCCCATCCCTTTCCATCATTTTACATGCAAGACGGCGTAAGCATCGATATCCGCGACTACAGCCTGTGGTATGGCAAGTTCCAGGCGCTGCTCAGCGTTTCCACCCAGATCAAGCAGGGGATCATCACCGCGATGATCGGCCCCAGTGGCTGCGGCAAAACCACCCTGCTCCGCTCCTTCAACCGCATTAACGAACGGTATGGCAATGTCACCACTTCCGGACTGATCTCCATCCTGGGGAAGAACATCCTGGACGAGGATGTTTCCGTGGCCTCCCTGCGGAAACGGGTCGGCATGGTGTTTCAACGCCCCAACCCACTGCCTATTTCGATCTATGAAAACATCGTGTTTGGCATCAAGAGCCACACCCCATCCCGCGAACGGAACCGGGCGGACCTGGATGCCGCCGTGGAAAGTGCCCTCCGGGAGGTTTCCCTCTGGGATGCCGTCAAAGACAGCCTGCATGATCGCGCCACCGAACTGACCCTGGAGCAACAGCAGAAACTCTGCATCGCCCGCCTCCTCCCGCTCAAGCCGGACATCATCCTGATGGATGAACCCTGCTCGGCGCTGGATGCCTCGGGCATTGAGCGCATTGAGGAACTGATCACCGAATTGAAGCGTACCTTCACCATCGTCATGGTCACCCACAATATGGCCCAGGCCCGCCGCGCCAGTGACGAATGCATCTTCATGCTGATGGGGGAAATCATTGAGCATACCCGCACCCTGGATATGTTTATGAATCCCCAGCACGAAAAAACCGCCATGTACATCGAAGGCCGGTACGGCTGAGGCGCCCGCGGATCCTGCAGCCCTTTACCCTCATCTGTTCTCCACCCCCCTGTCCCGACTTCATGAATCAGAAAAACCTCATCATCCAGGCGAGCGAAGACGCCATGGCGGCCTTCGACGATGACATCCGCCGTATGGGGACGCTGGTCCTGGAAAACCTGCGGCTCGCTTCAGAAGGGCTCCTTCAGCGGAACACAGATCTGTGCAACCGCGCCATCGCGGATGACGATGAGGTCAACCGGCTGGAAATCAAAATTGACCGCACCGGGGTGGAACTGATTACCCGGTTCGGCCCGGTCACCTCGAACTTCCGGCGCATCATCGCCAGCATGAAGGTGTCCACCGCCCTCGAACGTGCCTCCGACCATGCCGTCAATCTCGCCCGCCGTGGACGCAAGCTCAACTTGCGCCCACCGATCCCCGAGACGGTCCAGATCAAGGAGTTGGCCGATCTCGCTGCGGCGCAGCTGCGGGACAGCATTGAGGCTTATTGTGAGGGCCAACTGCAGAATGCCCTGCGGATGCTGTCCCGGGATACTGCACTTGACCAGGCGTATGAAGCCTTCACCCAGCGCATTGTCACCCGCATGGAGTCGGACAGTGCCCATGTGAAGGACTACGTGGACCTGCTCTTCGCCACCCGCTTTATCGAGCGGATCGGAGACCAATCCGTGAACATTGCCGAGGACACCGTCTACTACCTGACCGCCATGGACATCCGGCACGGAGGAGATCTCCCCGGAACCCCTGACGAGACCACCGGTAACCTCCCGTAAATATCATGTGCCGGCTTTGTCACCATTTCATTGCTGCCGCCCGCCCGGAACTCTTCCCTTGTACCTGCAGAGGCAACAACTCATTTTAGCCGTAATTTATCTTTAACCCATTGCCCATCCCCATGCCTGAGCAACGCCACATCCTTTCCGCCGTGGAGGACTCTCTCGGCCGGCTCAACGCCCTCGTCTTTGAAATGGCTTCCCTGGCCGAGAAGAATCTCGCCCACGCCATCCGCGGCCTGCTGGAGCGCAATGACGACCTCTGCAATCAATCCATCGCCGACGATGACGAAGTCGATGCCCTTGAAAAGAAAATCGACCAGGCGGGTCATGCCCTCATCCTGCGCTACTCCCCCATGGCGCGGGACCTCCGGCGCGTCATCACCTCGATGAAAGCCTCCACCGCCTTGGAGCGCATTTCCGACCACGCCGTCAGCATCGCCCGCCGAGCCCGCATCCTCAATACCCACCCACCCGTCGGTGAGACCGCCCTCGTGCAGCCGATCTATGACCTCGCCGCCTCCCAGCTGAAATTGGCCGTGGATGCCTTCCATTTTGGCGACCTAGCCCTCGGTCTCCGCATCGTGCAAAATGACGACCCCCTCGACATCGCCCACTACGAGTTCATTGACCATTTGACAGAAGCCATCGTCAAAAACGGAGCTCAGGCCGCCGACTATGTGGCGTTGATTTTCATCACCCGTCTCCTTGAGCGGATCGGAGACCAGGCGGTCAACATCGCCGAAGACGCTATTTATCTTCTCACCGCCCAGGATATCCGCCACGGGGGCGAACTGCCGGAGGCGACCGGTTTGAAAATGGGGTGAGGGCTGAACTTCCAATCCCCCCGAAGAGAAACCATCAGGCGACGAAATATGGGATTCC
>JAYUWQ010000618.1:0-1530 GCA_043753485.1 bacterium | reverse complement strand
GGAGGACTGCGGCATCGCCGCGGTGACCATCCACGGCCGCACCCGGGCCCAGGGTTATACTGGCCAGGCCAACTGGGACGTGATCGCGGAATGCGCGGAGTCCACCCGGCTGCCGGTGATCGGCAACGGTGACCTCGCCACCGGCCGGGACATCGAACACCGCCGGAACACCACCAAGGTCCGCGGCCTCATGATCGGACGGGCTGCGATCGGTTATCCGTGGGTTTTCCGCGAGGCACGTCACTATCTGGAAACCGGCACCCAGCCCGCCCCGGTGGAAGCGGAGGAACGCTGGGCCTTCATGCTGCGCCACGCACGCCTCGCCATGGCCACCGGCCGGTTCGACGGGGAACGGTTCCTCATGCAATCCCTGCGCTCAAGGCTGATGGCTTACAGCAAAGGCCTGCCCGGCGGCCGCGTGCTGCGCCAGCGCTTCTGCCAAATCCAGAGCCTCACCGAACTCGAGGACATCGCCGCCGCCTGGCTGGCGAAGGATGCGGAGTTCCATGCCGCGACGGAAGTGGAGGAGGCCGTAATATTGGAATCGGTCGCGTGAGTTGGCCCCGGAGGGATGCCTTAGCTTCCCGAAGCTTTCCCAAACCAAGTCAGTGATCTGTGTCCAGCAGCCGAAGGTGATACAGCTTGTGACAAAGCGCCTGTTCCCGCATAGTCATCCGGGGGGAGGATGAGGCAGGAGTTCTCCTTTCTGGAAAGAGAATCACTTTTTCCACAGATGACTTCCCACAATGGGATTTCCCATATTTACCGGGCGGGGCATCACTGGAGGCCGCACTGCGACGGGCGGACAATAGGGCGGGTGGTTGAACACCGGGTTCTGTACGTAAATGCTAGGACGCTGATAATAATAATCCGGATAATAATAGCTGGGCCGGAACCGGTCGCGATTCGAATCCATCACTATCGTGGTGGTGGTGGGCTGCTGGTTGACAGCAGCGACTTGATTCTGCAGGTCGGCCACACGCCGGGCCAATGCCTGCCGTTCCTTTTCCTGAGAACTGGCGGGGCGGGCGATTTCCTGCTGCTTCAGCACCTCCCGGTCTTCCTCAAAACGGGCCGCCAGGTCCTCGCGACCGGCGTCTTTCCACAGTTGGCTCCAGGTGAGAAGTTGATCGTCGAGCACGACGTAGTTCACGAGGGTCGCCTTGGCTTGGTCAAAAATCGACATCCGCTGGGTGCGGGCCTGCGCATCCTGTTCGGCGCGGGGGGCCTCGGCGAGCGTCCGGACTTCGCTCCGGCGGCGGGTCTCGGCTGCGGTATCGAGGCGTTTTTTCTCCTCCATCCGCCAGGCAGACGCGGTGGCTTCATCGAGACTGAAGCGCTGGGCGAGTTCCGAGGGCAGGTCCTCCACTTTCAACTTGCCCAAGCCGGAACGGTGCTCCACGCGCAGGCCATCCGGTTCCACTTTCATCACTTTCACGTCCTCTAACTGCCGGCCATCCCGCAGTTTCACCGTGCCCAAAACCACCGGAGCCGCCCAGGCGGGCAGGGCCAGCAGTGAAAACAAAAAGG
>JAYUWQ010000617.1:0-3716 GCA_043753485.1 bacterium | reverse complement strand
AAGGCATCGGTGGCTTCTGCCTGCATGCGGAAGGCGAGTTCAAAGGATTCGAGGCGGGCGTCCAGTCTGGGATCGGAACGTTCGCGGCGGTGCGCCTGATTGAGGGTGCGCAGCAAATCGAGTTGCCGCCGCTGGTCCTCCGGTCCGGCATGGGGACTGCGGATATTGCCGATCAGGCGGTCCACTGCGGTGTGCTGGGAGTCCACAAAAGTGCCCTGATGCGCGCCGGGCAGAAAGGCGGACTGCCAGTTTTCGGTGCCTTTGATCGGATAACCGCCGGGGCACATGGCGATGAATCCTGGCAGGTTCTGGTTTTCGGTGCCGAGACCATACATCAGCCACGAGCCCAGGCTGGGCCGGGACTGGAGCGAGTCGCCACAGTTCATCAGCATAAGCGAAGGCTCGTGATTGGGCACCTGGGCCTGCATGGAACGGATCACCGCAATGTCGTCGATGTGCTGCGCGGTTTTTGCGAAGAGTTCACTGACCTCGATCCCGCTCCGGCCATAACGCTGGAACTTGAAGGGAGAAGGAAAGGCCGCCCCGGTTTTGCGTTCGGTGAGGAAATTCTGCGGCAGGGCCTGACCGGCGTGTTTCAGCAGCGCCGGCTTGGGGTCGAAAGTGTCGACATGCGACGGCCCCCCATTGAGGAAAAAGTGAATCACGCGTTTCGCTTTGGGGGCGAAGTGCGGACCGGCGCCTGGCGAACTGAGGGCCTTGGATTCCGCGAGCAAATCCGACAGGCCAAGCATGCCCAGACCCACGCCGGAGCGGCGCAGGAAATCACGGCGGGTGAGGGGGGAAAGCGGGGAGGACATGGCGGATTCCATCAATCAACAAACACAAATTCATTGGTGAGCATGAGCGTCTGGGCAAGCTGCTGCCAGCCATTCAGGGGCTGGACCGCCGATCCCGTGAAGTCCTTCAGGGCGTCCCATGTTTCATCCCTGACGGCATCGGCAGCCCCGGCGGCAGCGCTCGCCGGCACCGCTGTCACTTTTGGAGCCCAGAGGAATTGATCGCTGTTCAGACCTTCGTTGATATCGACGATGAAATCCACGGTGTCGCCCCGCTGCATCGGAAGGGCCTCCACGTTGAGTTCCCCCGTGGCCTGATGGACCCGGATGGAACGCAGCAGGCCGCGGCCACTATGGCTGATGAACGCCCGGATGCCATCGCCTGCTTCGGGCTGGTGGATCAGCGTGGAATGGATAGCATACGGGCCATCCCGGGGAGCCGTCCAGCGCCGCACCACGGCGTGCTGCCGGTCGTTGCCGGGATGTCCGCCGGTGGCAGTAAGCTGGGCCCAGCCGAGCACGGCATTCGGAAAAACCTCCGCGCCCTGCCAGGCGGCGCCATCAAAATGCGGCAGGGGAGTAAAGGTCTGGATCCGTCCGGCGGCTTCATCCCATTCACCATAACCATACTGCCAGGCAAGGGAAGTATGCCCCTCCGCAGTGGCCACCGGTCCGGATTGCACAAAAGCCAGCGCCGCCTTCATTTCATCCACGCCAGGAGGACGTTGCAGAAGCCGTTGATACAATTGCTGCACCCGCTGGCCGGAATCCACCCTATCGGACTCGATCCGCTCGACCAGTGCTTTGGCCCGCGCGGCGGGAAACGGATGATTGATACTGAACAGGGCCTGCTGCGGCACGATGGTGTCGCTGCGTTGCGGGATCGAGAGATCGGGATTGGCGAAATCGAAAACACGCAACACGGGGGAGAGATCCTCGCGGTCCACATACGCATAGAGGGTGCGCCGGGGGAGCTGGCTTCCCAACAAATCGATCGGTTTCCCTCCCATGCGGCGGTCGAGTTCACCACTGGCGGCCAGCCAGGCGTCGCGTAGTTCCTCGAAGCTCAGCCGGTGCGGATTCATCCGCCAGAGCAGGCGGTTTCCGGGATCAATCTCCAACGCTTTGTGCCAGGCCGCGGGATCGGATGGCCGGAGGGAGCTTTGCTGCCAGGTGGCGGAAAGCAAAATGCGGCGGTGCAGGTGTTTCAAGCTCCAGCCGTGATCCATGAAATCCCGGGCCAGCCAGTCCAGCAATCCGGGGTGGCTGGGCGCCCCGGCGCGCTGGCCAAAGTCACTGGGAGTCGGCACCAGGCCGGTTCCAAAATGATGCGCCCATACGCGGTTCACCATGACCCGGGCAGTGAGCGGATTGCCGGGTGCGATGATAGCCTGGGCGAGTTCAAGCCGGCCACTGCCTTTGGCAAAAGGCGGAGGGGAATCCCCGCTCATCACTTCGAGAAATCTCCGGGGAACGGCGTCGCCTTTGGTGAGGGGATTGCCCCGCTTGAAGACGCGGGGCGTTGATGGCTCGGCCCGGTCCACCAGAATCGTGGCATGGGCGGGAGGGTCCGCTGACAGGATGAGCCAGCGGTCCACTTCCCCCTGCAGTTTCCACAACTCCTCGATGACATCAGTGGGAAAGAACTGCTCGATATTTACAATCGCTTCATCGGGCACGGAACAGGGGGAATGCGGGCCATGAAGCACCCGGCGCAGGGCCTCGGCCCCGGGGTCAGGCAGTGCCTTGGCGGAAGGATCGGTTTTGAGGAGTCCGCGCCATTGCTGCTCCACTCCCGCGAAGAGGGCGCCGTAACGCTGGGCGACTTCCTGCATGCTGGATGGCGCGGTGGCGAACGCCTGGGCCACCAACGGCGCTGGCTCTCCACCCTCTTTGGATAACAGGTCCGCCATTACGCCCGGACTCTGCGCCGCAAACGCTTCCGGTTTCAGTTTCGCGAAAGCAAACCAAGGGGTGAAAACGGGGTCCTGCCGCTGCTCCGCGTCTGCGAGAAACTGCTGCCAGCGGCGCACGAATACCGGATTGATGTCAGCAGTGTAGAGGATCTGGCCAAAAGCTTCTTCCGGGTATTTTTCCAGCTCAAACTGGGCCTGCAGATGCTCCGTGATCGTGGCCCGCACGCGGGCGGATTGCTCCTCACGCCGCAGCACCAGCGTGGTGCGCAGTTTGTCCATGCGCGGGGACAACTCCTTATCAAAAGCGGCGTTGGCAGGGCCGGGGCCGCCGCTGGGGACCAGCATCTCGGCACTGCTCTTGAAGACCCCATAGAGCGAGTAGTAGTCGCGGATGGAGATCGGATCAAATTTGTGGTCATGACAGCGGGCGCAGGCCACCGTCAGGGCCTGGGTGCTGCGCATCACGACATCAATGCGGTCGTCGATGATGTCGTGGGTGACGCCGAGAAAGCGTTTTCCGAGGGTAAGGAATCCCATCGCCGACAGGTGTGGCGAACGCTCCGGTTCGACCTGGTCCGCCGCCATCTGGAGCAGGAGAAAGCGGTCATACGGCATGTCCTCATTCAGCGCCTCCACCACCCAGTCGCGGTAACGCCAAGCGTGCACGAATTGCTTTTCCTCGCGGGCATAAACATATCCTTTGGTATCGGAATAACGGGCCACATCCAACCAGTGGCGGGCCCAGTGCTCGCCATAATGCGGTGAGGCCAGCAGGCGGTCCACCACTTTCCCGAAAGCGTCAGGGGAAGGGTCCTGCAAAAAGGCTTCCACCGCTCCGTTTTCCGGCGGCAGTCCGGTGAGATCAAACGCCGCGCGGCGGATCAGAGTCCGCCGGTCCGCCGCCGCCGCCGGTTGCAGACCCGCCTGCCGCAAGCGCTCGAGGATGAAGCGGTCCACGTCCTGTTGACTCCACGGATCGCCAGGCAGAGCGGGCGGCTGGGGA
>JAYUWQ010000616.1:0-1533 GCA_043753485.1 bacterium | reverse complement strand
TTGGAGTATGCAGAGCAGAATGGGTTCACATTCATTCAACTGACACAGGCATATTGGATGTTCAGTGATCTGGAGGGTGATGGCGTTGAGCTTTTCTCGTTGTTGCGTGAGAGTGATCTTGAGCCATCGGCCTACCTTGATTATTTCCATGATACGGGTTTTGAACGGGAATCGAAGCAAGAGGAATGACCATGGTTATCATCAGGTGCCGCCCCAGGGATTACGGTGCCGGGTCAGCTCCAGCGACCGGCCTTGCCGTCCCTGGACGAGGGCGGCGGCTCACAGGCGCAGGAACCAGCCGCGGCGGTTCAGGCACCACACGAGGAAGGTGCTGGTGGCGATGAATCCCGCAGTGAGGAGGAGGGCGAGGGGGAGCCGGGCATATTCGTCGAGCCGGGGCGCGTCCCGCAGCCACGAGAACGGGACATCCACCCAAGAGTGGACGAGGTAGGCGGCGAGGGAATTGGCTCCGAGGATGGTGAAGAGGGCGAGTTTTTTCTGGTGCAGATCGCACAACCAGACAAAGCCCGCATACACCGCGAGCGAGAAGCCGGCCGCGAAGGTGAGATACGAGAGGCTGCCCGCCCGCTGGCTCATGGTCCACAGATCGATAGGCACGTGCGGCGGAAAGAACGGAGGCGCGGCCAGATGACCGTCCGCGCCGAGGCACGAGATCAGATAGCCCAGCAGCATCAGGCCGCCGCCCCATTGGAGCAGCGGGCGCAGGGCTCCGCGCGCTCCCCGTTCCTGCCGGAAGTCATAGGCAAACGAACCCGCCAGCGCCGGGATGGTCCAGGTCAGGAAACCGGGCGGGCCGCCATCGATCACCTTTTTTTCATGCAGCAACTCATACCAGAACCACGCGGACAGGCCGAGATGCAGCAGCCCCGAGCCCACCGCGAACAGGAGCCGAGGGCGCGCCGCCGCCGCGATGACCGGCAACACCCAAAGGCTGGTCACGGCGATGTGGACCAGCGTCTGAAAGGCATCGCGCCAGAGATCCGCCACGCCCCACGGCCGCCAGATAGGATGCAGCATCCCGTCCCAGCGCGTGGTGTCCCAGTTGAGATGGTAGAAGGCAAGGCCCAGCACGAGGAGCAGCCCGATCCGGCGCAAGGCCCGCAGCCACGTCGCCCGCGCGCCGGACTTTTTGAGATTGCGCAGCACCACCAGGCGCAGGGCAAAACCCACCGCGAAGAGAAACTGCGGCATCACGGTATCGGCCAGGCTGCAATAGGTGTTGTGATGTTTCAGCACCGCCGGCATCGCCGCAAAGTTCCCCCCGTAGTTCACGAGAAACATCGCCGCCACCGTGTAGCCGCGGAACTGATCCAGCGAAAGCAGACGGCCCGTCAGGGGAGCGGAGCTGGATGGGGCAGGGGCCATGGATTTTTCAAGCAAGAGGCAGGCCGCCGCAGTCAGGGCCACAGGCCATTAAGAGCCTGTTGAAAAAAGGGCTGCGCTTCGGGACCGGCTGAAAACCGGAGCCGGGCGGCGGGCCGGAATAAAGATCAGGATCAGGACGGGAGTTCC
>JAYUWQ010000615.1:0-1534 GCA_043753485.1 bacterium | reverse complement strand
CCGCCCTTGCCTTTGGAACAGCCGGTGGCCTTGCCGAAGAGTTCGGCCATACATTCGTTCATGCTCATGCCCACGGCGAGGGCGTGGCCGTGGTCGCGGTAGGCAGTGATCATGTGGTCGTGCGGGCCCATCAGGGAGGCGCAGCCCACGGCGATGGATTCCTGCCCGTCATAGCGATGGAGAAACCCACCGATTTTTCGTTTGGCCTCATATTGTTTGCCGGTTTCCTCCTCAAAACGTCGGATGCGGATCATCTGGTCCAGCAGATGGATTTTTTCCTCCGGAGTGAGCTTCCGATTAATCGCCGCGTTGGCGAAATCGGTCGGGTCAACTTCGGGATGTGGGGCAAGGGCGGCAGCACTGGGATTCATAGCGGATTTCAGGAAGCGCGGTTAGGGGGAGGCAGGGGAGGGGGACGGGAAAAACTCAGGCGGCGGCCGGAACAGCGGCGGGGTTCGCGGAAACGAGCGGGCGGCACGCCAGCACGAAGGCCAAAGTAAAAAGCAAATCTCCCGCCAGTTGTTTGGCGGAAAACACCCAGGTTTGCGGCGAGTATTGCGGCAGGCCGGTGGTCTGTGCTTGGAACCAACCCGCGAAGCTGGGGGCGTAGCCGGGAGCGGTAAAAAAAGAAACCGTGTTGCTCACGAGATGGAACAACACGGTGCTGAAAATCGAAGCGCCAAGGAAGACGGCGACCGGGGCCTTTTTCCCTATGACCAAGCCAAGCGCAGAAACAACCAGAACCGTGGCGACCATCAGCAGCAGATTCGCATCCCACACAGGATAGCCCTGCAACAAATTGATCGCAAAGTGAGGCACCAAAACGGCGGCCAGACCGGCACCAAAGGCCCAGCGTTTAGGGAAAAATGCAGCGCCACACAACGCCAGCGCCATCAGAGGGGACCACCCAGCCATCGCCCGAACTGCCTCCGAACCGCCGAGGGAGGGCGCGATACGGAACAAAATAATGGAAACCAGCAGCAGCAGAACAGGAATCATGGGAAGGGCAACGGTCCGCGCCCCGATGCGGACGCTGAACCACAGTTATCTTAAATCGAATCAACGCCTTGTCCACTTGGGATTCCCGCAGTTTTGGCTTGTTGCGCTTGGATAAGTCGGGTCGTCCACCGGCATTTTGCCAAGAACTCCGCCTTAGGGAGGCGATAGCCTTTCCCTCAAGGAGTGAGCGACCGTACTACTGCTCCCCAGATTCTTCGCAGTCCCAACTGAGTCAGGCTGGTAGCGCAGACGCCGGGACTATGCCAAGGAAATTCTTCCTGTTCCAATCGTGAGACCGGTATTTAAAAAACGATCGGCCGTCCTGCGTCAATTGCGCGCGGAGCCTTGACTAGGATTTTTTCGATCCATATCCACTATCTGATCCATTTGAAAGGGCTGGAATCTGATTAACGATAAAAAAGGAAGGGTGAACAAGCTAATGCTTGTTCACCCTTGCGGAGCATTCGATGCGCCTAGTTTAGCGTTTACGACGCATAATACCCAAACCACCCAACATCACGAGGAGAAGGGAAGT
>JAYUWQ010000614.1:0-3727 GCA_043753485.1 bacterium | reverse complement strand
CGGCCAAGTCGGGGTCCAAACCCACCAGTCCGGCCACGAAGCCCGTGGCGACCCCGGCCAAAGGCGCTCAGGGTGCCATCGGGCCGATTGCGGCACTGCCCCGAGTGTATGCTCCCACCCGGCCGAGGGATGTGGCCCCGAAATTCCCTTGGAAACGGAATATCACGACGACGGTATTTTGGATCGGGGAAGCGCCGGAGGGCCGCAATACCACGCCCAATCATAAAAGCTCCTGGGATACCGAATGGCAGGAAAATTATGGAGGATTTGACGATCCGAACCGCGAAAACCGGACCTACGACTTCCATCCCAAGGGTTTTGTGCCCAATCTGAATCCCTTTTACGTGGCGTTGCCCTTCAACGACCAGACCAACAAGGATATCGCGGCCATGAAAATTCCGTGGTACAAAACGCGGAAGCATCCTGACAGTAACAGCGCCTGCCACGGGACCTGGCTGGCCATCCGGGTTGGCAATAAGACCTGTTTTGCCCAATGGGAGGACTGTGGACCCTTTGTGACCGACGACCACAATTACGTCTTTGGCACCGCCCCTCCCAAAAACTCCGAAAACGGGGGGGCCGGTCTGGATGTGTCCCCGGCGGTGCGGGATTTTCTCGGGATCAGCAGCGGTGCCCAGTGTGATTGGCGGTTCTGTACCGCCGCCGAAGTTCCGGACGGACCATGGACCCGGTTTGGCGACGGGAAAAAACTGGCCAGCGGCGGCGAGCAGGACGTGGCCGCGATCCGGGCGAAATATGCGGAACTGGTGCGCCAGCGCGAGGAATGGCTGAAGCGGAATCCGGCACGTTAGGAGCCGTTCAGGAACGTGGGCCCGGCCTTGCAGGTTGCAGGCGGACGGAAACCGAGGCAGAGGACACCGCATGGGCCGACCACGATCATCGAAATCCAAAGACACCACGCCGGAACGTCAGGCGGCCCGGCGCGTCATGCGCGAACGTGACATTGATCCCAGCTACGGCATGGGGCAGAATTTCATGACGGACCGGGCCGTGGCCTCGTGGATCGTTGATCAGTTGGACGTCCGGCCGGGGGATACGGTTATCGAAATCGGTCCCGGCATGGGAGCGTTGACGGAGCACCTCGTGACCAAGGGAGCCCGCCGTGTCGTGCTGGTGGAGAAAGATGACAAATTGGTGGAACTGGTGAAATCAAAGTTCGGCCATCTCCCGGGAGTCGAGGTGCAACACGCCGATGCCATCCGGTTTGATCTGCGGTCCTTTTACGCGGATCAGCCGGTGAAGGTGCTCGGTGCCCTGCCGTATTCCTGCGGCACGGAGATCATCCGGAATGTGATGTCCCATCCGAGTCCGGCCTGCCGGGCGGTGTTCACCCTGCAGAAGGAGGTTTGCCTGAAACTAAGCGCTCAACCGCATGATCATCTCTACGGATTGCTCACGCTGCGCAGTCAGGCCTGGTGGGATATTGCCTGGCTGCGCGAATTGCCCCCTGACATTTTTGTGCCGCGTCCGGCAGTGGACAGCGGCGTGATCGCCATGACCCCGCGCCCGCGCGTGGGATTTCCGGTGTTCGAGGAAAAGCTGTTCGACCGCCTGCTCAGTCACGGGTTTTCCCAGCGCCGCAAAATGATGCGGAATCTCCTGCCCAAACATCCGGAGCATGCGTGGGAGGACCTCGCGGCGAAAGTCGGCTTCAATCCGCTGGCCCGCGCCCAGGAATTGAGTCTGAGGCAATGGGTGGACCTGACGAACGAATTCGACCCCGATCCGAAAAAAGGCCACGGCCAGAGTGGTGAGGAAGTCTTTGATGTGGTGGATGAAAACGACCAGGTGATCCGTCAGGAACTCCGCCGCATCGTCCACGCGGAAAACCTGCTCCACCGTGCCATCCACATCTTCGTCTTCAATGACGCCGGGGAAATCTTCCTTCAACTCCGCAGCCATCTGAAGGACAAGATGCCGGAACGATGGGACAGCAGTGCTGCCGGGCACGTGGACTCCGGCGAGGACTATCTGACATGCGCCGTCCGCGAAATTGAAGAGGAACTGGGCATCAAAACCACCGCGGACCGGCTCAAGCTGGAAACCACCCTCCCCGCCGGACCCGGCACCGGCTGGGAGTTTGTTCATTTGTATTCCCTGACATGGAACAACCCTCTCCGCTGGCCGGCCGCCGAGATCGAAACCGGTCAATGGTTTGCCCCGGAGGAAGTGGACCGCTGGATCCAGCAGCGTCCGCAGGATTTTGCGGAGGGTTTCATGGAATGCTGGCGGCGCTTTCGTAAAACGATGATCGTTTAATGACCTCCCCGGAATATGAGCGAAGAGCATCTTGGACTTAAAGAATTCCTCAGGGTTGCCGACAAATACCAAAGTCTGAGGGAAAGGCTGGGAAATTTTTCCATAGCCTCTCTAATGCCCTCTCATTCGGCTCTGGAGGCCTGCGTCACCGATGACGGAGGTTGGTGGGCTAAATGTAAAAGGGAAGGGCTGTTTCCTTTTGCACATGCGGGCGATGGGGATCTGCTGACGCTTCCAAGAGACTAGACGCGTCTCGTGCTGTTTTTGCACGAATACGCCACGGATCCAAAGGAGAACGCCTTTTGGCCAACCAGCATAACGTTTGAAGAATTCCTTGAGAAATTGTGGCTGATGGAATCCGAGGATATTGAGTGGCTATACGACGCGGCGATTCGCTGAATTCTTCTGTTGTTTACCAAGGCTTCGCCCCGCCCAGCCGGGGCGGCGGTTGTTTCCAGAACATGCAGCGCAGCGGGTGCTCGTCGATCAGGTTGGCTTCCACCCCGCCGAGGAATTCCGGCTGGTAGAACTGGACGCCAACATAATGATAGACGGGGGCGATGACGCACTCGGTTTCGATGAGCTGGGTCTCGGCCTGTTTCAGGACGGCGTAGCGTTTGGTGGCATCGGCTTCGGCGGCAGCCTGGGAGATCAGGGCATCGTAGGCCGCGCTGGACCAGCCGGTACGGTTGTTGCCGCTGGTGGTCAGGAACATGTCGAGAAAGGTGTTCGGATCATTGTAGTCGCCGACCCAGCTGGAACGGCAGACGTCGTAATCAATCTTCTTCTGGGAGTCGAGGTAGGTCTTATATTCCTCGCTGGTCAGGGCCACGGTGATGCCGAGGTGCCGTTGCCACATGGATTGGAGTTCCACCGCGATGCCCCGGTCGGACGGGAATTTGCTGGGGTAAAGGAAACTCAGGACCGGAAAACCACGGCCATCCGGGAAGCCGGCTTCGGCCAGCAGGCGTTTGGCTTCGGCAATGTCAGGATGGAGTCCCGCGGGTGGTTGATAGTTGTCACCAGTGCCTGGCGGCGTGATGGTGAAGGCGGGCACTTCCCCGAGGCGGGTCACGGCATTGACGATCCGGTCGCGGTCCAGCACGAGGGTCAGGGCCTTCCGGACCCGCGGATCATCATAAGGCTTCCGCTGGGCATTGAAGCGGATGAACCAGGTGGCGAGAAACGGTTTATGGTGGAAGTAGGGTTTCTTCCGCAGTTCGTCGGCCAAGGCATTCGGGATCAGTCCCTTGTCCATCATGAGATCGGAACCTCCGGTAAGGAAAAGGTTCACTGCCGTGGAGGGATTGTCGATGGGCAGGACATCCACCGAGGCCATTTTCACGTTGCCGGCATCCCAGTAGGTAGGGCTGCGCTCCAGGCGGATGCGGTCGTTGAGCCGCCATTCCTTCAGTTGATAGGGACCGTTGCCGACCAGTTGGCCGGG